>WGED01000279.1 GCA_015492915.1 Cyclobacteriaceae bacterium | reverse complement strand
TCATCAAACGTGCTGATTTTCTTCCCGCCCTGGCGGGACAAGTTGTACTTTATCTCATTACGAAATCCTATTGAGAATTTTGGGTTGAAATGTCATACGGCAGTTTGCAGTGAAAAGGCTGGGATTGAAGATGGCATCCTCATCCTTTTGTGTCATTCCGAACTGGTTTCGGAATCTTGGGAAATGATAACAAGATCCTGAAATAAATTCAGGATGACTTATGGATCGGACGATTGCCATAGCAGAAACTATGAATGACATTTAATTGAAATCACTTTCTGAAATGCACCAGGCTGAACCATTTGTTTCTGTCGGTAAAGATTCGTTCGGTCTGCAGTCCTGCCCACGTTGCCATTTCATCGATCTGCCGCGTGTTGAATTTGTGTGAGTTTTCGGTATGGATCATCTCTCCACGTGCTATGGAAATCGGGTTGTTTTCGGGATGGGCGCTGACCGTCATATCACGGAGGGCCCGCAGGTGCATCTCGATCTTTCGGTTTTCCCGATCGTAAAATGCCACGTGCTCAAAAAGCGCCGGGTCAAAGTCGGTTCCTGCCAGGTGGTTTACGACATTCAAAATATTCTTGTTAAATGCTGCCGTGACGCCCTGGGCATCTTGGTAGGCTTTTTCGAGCACCTCAGCATCTTTGACCATATCGAGGCCCAACAGGAAGTGGTCGCCGGGTTTCATGAGCTTGCCCAGATGTTGCAAAAAACGTTTTGTGAGGTTCTTGCCGAAATTGCCTATAGTGCTGCCGAAGAAACAAAACAGTCGTTTTCTCACGGAGGGCACAAGGTCCAGTTGATGCACGAAATCGGCGACGATGCCTTCGATATGCAGCACTGGGAATTCCTCCAGCAATTTTTCCGTGGCGTTGAGAATGGCCGACTGGCTGATGTCGACAGGGTAATAGTGGACCGTCGGGAGCACCGGTCCGGGAATATGCGACAGTAGGAGACGGATCTTCGAATGATCCCCGCTGCCCAGTTCGATGATGTTTAAATCACGGAAATCGATATTAAGTCCATCGCCTAATGAAAAAAGGATGATTTTTTCGGTTCTCGTAGGATAATACTCTTCCAGGGTGGTGATCTTTTTAAATAACTCCGACCCGGTCTTGTCATAAAAAAACTTTGAGGAAATGTATTTGGGGTGTGACCGCAGCCCCTCGAGGATCTCTTCTTTTACAGCGTCGCTGCCGATACCGGACAAATGATTGGTGATTGTGACGGCTGTCTTTTTGAGCGTTACTCCTGTTGTGTAATTCATTTTTCGATGTTAATCTTTTACTACTTCGACCCCTTTCCAGAATGCGACGTGATCTTTTATCACATTGACCATAGGTTTGGGATCGGGATAATACCAGGCTGCATCTTTATTAGCTTCTCCGTTCACCTCGAGGTGATAATAGGAAGCCGCGCCTTTCCAGGGGCAAACGGTATGGGTGTCGCTGTGCTTAAAATATTTTTTATGAATGGAGTCCATGGGAAAATAGTGATTTCCTTCGATGGCGATGGTCCGGTGCTCTCCGCGACCACTGTTCCGTTCCAGATGGCTTTCATGGATTTTGAATGATTATTCATAATGGTATGTAAATGACTGTCCCTCAGGGATGCCCGTTTCATAGGGATTGTCCGGGTCGTTGCTCCATTCAAACCAGCCGCCGTCGTACACCGACACACAGGGCCAGCCCATCAGCCAGGCATTGTAAAAGGCCTCACTGCCGCGCCAGCCTGTGCCGCAGTAAAAGGCGAGATGCTTGTCTGGTGTGATGCCAGCCTCCTTCCACCGCTCTTCGATCTCGTGGTATTCGCGGGTGGTATGGTCGTCATTCCGGTAATTTTCCATGTGATAGGCATCCGATCCGCAATTGCCGAAAACAGACCCGGGGATGCGCCCTTTCTTTTCGATGTAATTGTAACCGCTCACTTCTCCGATGTACTCCGGCCAGCTCCGTATCGACACGAGTTCGGAGTCCTTTGCCTTCAGCATCCCTTTCGCCTCTTCCGTATCGACGAAAAGTTCCGGATGCGAGGGGATTTCAGTGCCGAAATCAAGGACAGGCTTTTTGGGCACGTTCTCTGTACTGACCTCATAGCCCGCCTCTTTCCACGACTGCCAGCCGCCATTGAGTACGCGTACATCCCGAACCCCCGCATACATCATGATGAGCGCGCAGCGAATAGCACCGATATGGCCGGCGGCACTGCCGGGGAACTCATCCGCATTGTTCGGGCGCATGTATTTTCCATATAAAATGACTGTGGTGTCAGTCGTAATGCCATGATTTTCAAGGGCTTTTTTCAGTTCTTCCGGCGAGCGGCGGTTCCATGTTTCTGGAGACTCGAGCGCCAGGGTGTCGATGTCGATAGCGCCGGGGATATGCCCTGTCAAATAGGCTTCGCGGTTGCGGTAGTGGGCATGACAAACGATGTATTTTTCATTGTCGTATTCCTGCACTTCCTTTCCGTCGATCAGGTCCTTCACCCAGCCCGCGGGCACCAAGTTCCTGTATCTTGCCAGATGCTCCATGGGAAGATCAGTATCCGGAGACCATTCATCAACAAAATGATGGTAAAGATGGATATCTCCGAAACCTGCTTTAGTGAAAAAACCGGCTACCATTTTCGTCTCATCTTCGTCATATCCGTACAGGATCACCTTGTGCCCCGGCATGATGCCTTTGGCATCCACCATTTCCGCCCAGTCAAAATCTTTGGTCAGCTTGGCGGGGAGTGTCCGCGTGCTGCCTATATGCCCGCCGCGGGGCTCATCCCGCATCCTCCAGCCGTTATAAGCGTCGATGGGGCGCACATCGACGATCTTTACATTTTCATTTCCGAGTTGCTCCTGCAGCTCTTTTGTTGTCAGTTCAGGGTAGATTGTCATTGTTTATTTATGGGTTTTTGTCATAAATTCATGGAGAGATCATACGTGATCGATATCCGTAAATGAAGCTACTACGGGGCTGTCCGTCACAAGGTCGGTCACTGTGAGTCTGTGCACATCGTCCACGCCGTTAGAGCGGGCAAAAAGCATGATTTCCTCATTAGTAGTCGTGAAATAATTTTTAAATCCGTCAAGCGCCTTGTCTTCATCCAAAAGCCAGCGCAGGTTTTCATCCTGCGTGGCGATGCCTGCGGGGCAAGTGCCTGTGTGGCAGACCCTGGCCTGTATGCAACCGATGGAGATCAGCGATGCCGTAGCCAATGCGACGGCATCGGCGCCGAGCGCCAAGGCTTTGGCAATGTCCGAGCTGTCGCGAAAACCGCCTGTGATGCACAGGGTCACATCGCTGCCCGCTTCATCCAGAAATCTGCGTGCCCTGCGGATCACGAAAACCGATGGCACGCCGACATTGTCTTTCAGGAATTTGGGCGAAGACCCCGTGGCGCCGCCGCGGCAGTCGATCGTGATGAAATCGGGATTGGTTTTGAGGGTAAAAGCGATATCTTTCTCAATGTGGCCCGCCGCCATCTTTATGCCCACGGGCTTGCCGTCTGTGATCTCACGGATGTGGTTTACCGTCTTTTCCAGGTCTTCGAGTGTATCGATGCCTGCAAAACGTCCGGGTGAAACAGAAGGCTCTCCGGGCTTCAGCCCGCGGATCTTCGCGATCTCCTCCGTCACCTTGTGTGCCGGAAGGTGTCCGCCAAGGCCCGGCTTCACACCCTGGCCTATTTTTATTTCCACGGCATCGGCCTGTCTGATCGCTTCATCATTATGAGAAAAAGAGGCTGTCCCCAATTCGTATATGTATTTTGCTGATGCTTTTCGCTCATCGGGCAGCATGCCCCCCTCGCCCGAGCACATTGCTGTACCGACAAGGGTCGAGCCCTTTGCCAATGCGATTTTGGCCTCTCTTGACAGGGCGCCAAACGACATGTGCGACACATAAAAGGGCATCTCAAGCTCTATCGGCTGTTTTGCCGTTCTGCCAATGATGGTTTTTGTATTTACCGGCACGTCTTCATTCAGGGGCATTCTGTGCAACTGCGCGCCTTTGAAGACCAGCGTGTCGAAACCGGGGAAGGGTTTTGTCGTGCTCATGGCGGAGTTCTCGCTCCGGTCGCTCCAGGCCAGTTTCTGCACTGTGGCATTTTTCTCATCTTTGATCAGCCCGATGGGAATGGCCTTGCCGGGGTCGCTGAATCCCGTGTACCAGTGCTGTCCGTCACAGAAGGGCTTATTACGCGATTTACCGCAGCGGCACAGGGCGTAATGCTCTTTGGATTCCGGCTGATCCTCATCGTGTAGGGCGATGCCGCCCCAAACATAGTATGGTCCTTTCTCCGTGATCTTTATTTCCGGATTTTCATGGAAATGGTCGTGCAGCTTGCCATCGATGGTATAGCTCAAAGCACTCGAAGGGCATTTCCGTATCGTGGCAATGATCTTTTCAGGCGTTCCTTCATCCGGAGCGATCCACGGCTCCTTGCTCATACGGAATACATTGGGCAGGCCCCTAGTGCAATACCCGATATGGGCACAAATGCCCCTGTTGTCGTGGATCGTGATGGATTTGCCTTCGTAGTCGTCCTTTCTCCTCGGCTGCCGTCCTTCCAGTTTGTCGCTTTTCCAGCCGGTCATGCCATGCGAGCCGTCGCAGAAAGGTTTGCTGCCGGAGGCGCCGCAGCGGCACAGGGCGACGGACTTTTTTGTTACCGTATAAATGTTTCCGTTGGCTTCGGTGATCTGCGTGAGATTCTTAACGACGAGGGGACCGTCTTTGGCAGTCAGGATGGTTGTTTCTTTTTCCATTTTATTTGTGTGGCTGAGCCTTAATCAGGGGTTGTCTGAGAAAATAATCATTCAATCTACGCATATATTTGCTAAAATGGACAGTGCCTGCCCGTAATTCGGGTACACGCTCCGGCTAAAAATCCTTTTGCGAAAAAATGCTTCATATTTCATGCAAAATTACCTTCCCCCGATAAGCTTATTGTCGCCATTGCTACTTTCGGGCATAAAAGAAACACCGGAATTGTTTATTTTTCATGAAAAAACAGCATAATTTTCCATATGAGATATGTTACCACATCAGCGCTGGCCGATAATCATAAAGCACGGATTTACGATTTGTGGAACAACGAATACCCTGCATCCATTGCATTCAAAAAGTATGAAGATTTTGAGAATTATATCCAAGGGTTGAAGGGGCAAAAGCACATCCTGCTCATGGAAGGTGAGAAAATTTACGGGTGGTATTTTGAGTTTGACAGGAATGGTGAGCGGTGGTTTGCCATGATACTGGACCAATGTGTACAGGGTCGTGGATATGGCAGTGCGATGCTCAGGCAGGGAATGAAAGGCAACAGGTCCCTGAGCGGGTGGGCGGTGTATTCCGAAGGATATAAAAAATCGAACGGGGAGCAATACAGGCCGCCGGTGGATTTTTATCTGAAAAACGGCTTTGAAATACTCCATGACATCAGATATGATACTGAAGTATTGAAAACGGTCAAGATCTTTTGGCAAAAGAATAATTAGGCCCCGGTAAAAACGCATATCGTATTTATCAGCCAAAATGGCTCATTTCTCATGATATCGATCTGAACATTTCAGGGCAACCGCATGTTAATTATTTTTAATAAATTGAAAATCAGATGGCAAGAATTATCTTTATCCATATTTTTCCTGATTAATTCCATTCACAAATGAAGACCTGTAGTAAATATCCAAAGCCTCAGAATTATCTTTTCAAATTCATTATTGCTTCAGTGCTTGTTCTGGGGACAGTTTTTATATCAGGAAAATTATCGGCGCAAACTGATAATCCTGTCGAAGCGGCTGATACTGTAACAAAAGAGAAAAAACCTGAGCCGATTCCGATTGCCAATATTTCCACCGAAACGGAAAACACGCTCCGGATGATCAGACAAATAAAGGAGAAGATTCAACCTTCATCCATTGAGTTGCGGGTTGATTCATTGATCCCGGACGCATTGGAAAAGGCAGTACGGTTGAAGCAAAACATTAACCTCGATTCTTTACAGGGTTTGCCACTGAGAGAATCGGAGAAAATAAAGAGCGAGACATCTCAACTCAGGCTGCAACTGAATAATTACAGAGATGTGCTGATATCCAAATCGGAGGAGATTAATAAGCTGAAGGAAAAGATCAGGGAAACACGTGAAATCTGGAGAGCCACACTCAATACCGATGCAGAAGTAGAACTGCCTGAAGAAATAACAAGCAGAATACAAAACAACCTGAAGGAGATCGATTCGGCAAAAATGGTGCTGGATGAGCGCAATAAGTATCTGCTGGTAACCCAGGACAAACTGACGGAATCCATCCTTTTTCTCGATGAGGTTCTCAACAAGCTTTCCAGCATGGAGATCTCTTTTGTCAACAGGTTATACAAAATCGACAGTCCTCCGATCTGGCAGGTTTTTTATTCGGGTTTGGACACCATCTCTTTTGGCGAAAAGGTTCATTTGTCAATAGACCATAACAAAAAAGAGCTTTATTTTTTTGCCGATAATTATCGGTTCAATGTCTATGTGCACATTGTCCTGTTTGTGATCTCCCTGGCATTTTTCTTTTACATTAAAAATGTCGTGCAATCATGGCCGGAAGAGAAAAAAGACGAGGAGACCAAAATATCCATGTTTATCATTACCAAACCAATCTCATCTTCGCTCCTGTTATCCCTGTTGCTCACCAATATTTTATATCCGATGATGCCGCAAAGCGTCATGGATTATTTTAATGTCTTACTGATTATTCCTGTTATTTTTCTGATACCAGGCATCATTCCGGGCATTCCACGCAAATACTTTTATGGCATTGCCGTTTATTTCATCTTTTCGCAATTGGCGGATTATTTTCATGAAGTACCCGTTCTGGATCGCCTTTTCGTATTGCTCGCGGATATCATCACACTTATCATCCTGATTCTGATCCTGAAGAGTAAAAAGACCATTCAGGAAAGAGACCCGGAAATCAGATGGCCTTTGCTGTCCGCTATCATAAAAATATCCGTCTTTTCTCTTTCAGCTGGTATCCTCGCTAATATCTTCGGCAATATTACCTTATCGAGAGTCATGTCTGACGGGGCGCAGGCAATGTTTTACGGCGCTTTGATCATTTATTCGGCCACACAGGTACTGAAGGGTTTTTTCGCACTGATCATGCGGCAGGAACATGTTGCCAGGCTGAATATGGTCGTCAATTATTCAGAGGAGATCACAAAGCGGATAAACAAGATCATCAAAATCGTCGCGATAATTCTTTGGCTGAAAATCATTTTTCAGAATTATATGCTGTACGACCCGTTTATAAAATGGTTGGGAGAAATGCTGTCTGATGAATGGGAGATCGGCTCGGTAAGTATTTCTCTCGGCAATATTCTGGCTTTCATTGTAACGATATGGGTGTCTATTCTTCTGGCACAATTCATACGTTTTCTGCTGGAAGATGAGATACTCACACATTTCGATATGCCGAGAGGAGTGCCCGGGGCCATAGGTATGATTGCCCGCCTTATCATCATTATTTTTGGTTTTGTACTCGCTTTCGGGGCCGCCAAGATCGACATGAGCAACGTCAGCATAATTATCGGGGCATTAGGTGTGGGTATTGGTTTCGGCCTGCAGAATATCTTCAATAACCTGGTGTCGGGGCTGATACTTGCATTTGAGCGGCCTATCCAGACGGGAGATGTTGTTGAAATCTCCAATCTGAACCTCATGGGAACAGTAAAAGAAATTGGTATCAGGGCGAGCACGGTGCGTACATTTGACGGCGCGGAAGTGGTGGTGCCGAATGGCAACCTGATCTCAAACGAAGTGGTCAACTGGACCTTGTCCGACCAGCGCAGGCGACAGGAAATTCTCATCGGCGTTGCATATGGGACAGACCTCAACAAGGTATTGGAGATTTTGGAGAAGGTTGTTTCTGAAAATGAAAATGTGCTCAAAAATCCGAAACCGTTTATTATTTTCACAGGTTTTGGCGATAGTTCGCTTGACTTCCGGGTGCTTTTCTGGACCAGCTTTTTCAATGGCATGGGAACGAAAAGCGCTGTGGGTATCGCCATCGATGAGGCATTCAAGAAGGAGGGCATCCCGATACCGTTCCCGCAGCGCGACCTGCATCTGGTCTCGATTCCGAAGGATATCGGGATGGAGAATTCAGCACCCCCGGCGCCTGCAGGGAAATCCGCCGGAGGCTCAGCAAAAAAGACAACCCGGGGTAATAAACGGAAAATAACTCCGGCCGGTCAGGCCGAGCCGAAAAACATCGCGGCGGCAGATAACACTGTAAATCCTCGAGAAAAAGCATCCGGGCAGGGGACAGGTAAAGAAAAAGTGCCCAAAAAGAGGTCCGGAAAATAATTTATAGTCTTTTGACATGACTTCCTTAAACCCAAAATTCTCAATAACCTTTCTATTCCGAGCTTCAATTACTTTAAAATCAGACACTTCGTTCACGTTTGATTCGTCACCATAAAAGTGCATTATGCCTCCTCATCAAACGTGGTGATTTTCTTCCCGCCCTGGCGGGACAAGTTGTACTTTAACCTCTCATTACGAAATCCTGGTGAGAATTTTGGGTTAAATAAGAAATCGCATACCATAGTGATGTGCTGAATACAGCCGCAAGGATACAGGGCAGGTGCAATGAGTTTGATGCGGAACTGCTCATCTCAGAGGAGCTGAAAACAGCACTGAAAGATCATCGGGAGTTTCTTTTTGAGCTTATCAGCGGAGTTTTTCTTAAAGGCAAACAGAAGCCCCTCAATATTTATAAAGTCCGGAAATAAGAACCATAGGCCGGTTGTTTTTCATGCGATATGCAAATTATATTTCCACTCAAAAATCCTTCTGCCATGATCATGACCGGATAAATGTTTTTTCCTATTTTGCGGTCATGCCCAGTATCCGGAGTAAACACGATAATGTTTTCATGAAGATCATACTATTTTTTTTTATTGCCATTTCACTGTCTTTTCATGGAGCTTTATTTGCCCAGCAGCCTGTTCCACGAAAGGAAGAACAATTACCCATCATAAAAAAAGATTCCATTCCGATCGGGGAAGTAAAGCTGGACAAACTTAAAATTCTTCCATTTATAGCACCCTCCGTGTCGCCGGAATTAGGGTTTATGATATCCGGCGGCGGTTTGATCTCTTTTAACCTGGACAAAAAGAATAAGCTCATCCAACGGTCATCCATACCTTTTTCATTCGGCTTCAGTACAAACAAATCATCCAACATGAGCATACGGCCGTCACTTTTCTTTAAGAATGACAAGAACCGGCTTGCTGGTGATATCTGGATGAAAAACATGCCGGATAATTACTGGGGCGTAGGCTATGACGCAGCTCGCCACCCTTCAAAACCTGATTCGACGACGGGTTATCAAAGAAACTGGTGGCAGGTGATGCTTAAATATTCACATAAATTCAGGGAACATATATTTGCCGGGCTCCTGTTTGATTACAATCAAACCAAAGCCACGGACATGAGCCCCGAAATGATTGCCGATCCCAACGTACTAAAGGACGGAGCATTTATCAGGAATTATTCCCTCGGTCTGCTGTTCCAGTATGATTCCCGTGATTTTACGGTGAATGCTTACAAGGGGGTTTTTGTGGAGGTGAGTTCAAATTTTTATCGCTCGCAGATACAGGTAGAACCTAACTATCAGATCATCGTCATTGACTACCGGCAGTACCAACAAATCAAAAGGCCCGGCAGGACTATAGCCTGGCAGATCAAGACGCGGATGGGCATCAACAATGTGCCATGGCCCGAGATGTCACAATTGGGTACCCCGTTTGACCTGCGCGGATACCGGTGGGGGAGATACAGGGATAAGGCCATGCTGTTTGGTATTGTTGAATATCGCCATATGTTTATGCGAAAGAAGCCCCGCAAAGACGGCAACATGATGTCGCGCTTCGGCTTTGTGACGTGGGCCGCTGCCGGCTCAGTCGGGAGCGACTATGCCCGTATGACAGCCTGGCTACCGAATGTGGGTGCTGGCTTCCGGTTTGAGGTGCAAAAGCGAATGAACGTGCGGCTGGATTATGGTTTCGGAGACGATACGTCGGCGTTCTATTTCAGTTTTAATGAAGCTTTTTAGCGGCCGTTCGTTAATAATTATGATTTTTTTATCATTTTGTCATATTCATTGCATGTCATATTATTTATCCTCTGATTCTTTTAAATAATTAGAAAATATTTCTCATTTTTAGCCAGCTTTAGCAATCCGGATGTTTGAGCCGGAAATCACACAAATAATTCACAGGCAATAATTTATGGACACCGTACTGAATATCGATATAGTAAAATGCGATTTACACAACCCGCATCATGCAGATGCATTCTTAAAACTGACTGCTGCCTATATGGCCGACCCGATGGGGGGAGGCGAACCATGGACAAACGCCCAAAGAGAAAAGCTGGTCAATGACCTGAAAAGAAATCCGGCGTCATTGATATTGCTGGCGAAAGTGAAGGGGCAGTTCGTGGGTTTGTGTACCTGCTTTTATGCTTATTCCACTTTTATGGTCAGGCCGTTAATCAATGTCCATGATATTTTTGTGGTGGAATCATACAGAAAAAACGGCATCGGTAAAAAACTGCTCAACGCTGTGGAGGAAATCGCAAGAGAAAAAGAGTGCGGCAAAATAACCCTGGAAGTCAGAAAGGATAATCTCGATGCGCGCGACCTGTACAGGAGCCTGGGATTTCATGATGAGCCCCATTCCATGTTTTTCTGGACGAAAAAAATATCCTGAAATATTTATTATTTCTTCTGCCGGAAACGGCGACCAGATAAGCTTGATCATTTTAAAATTTCTTAATTTCACTCTAATGCCATGCATGTGGGTATTGTCCTGCTTTTCAATTTGTTTATTGCAAAGCACTCCATAATATTGAACCTGAATTCCTGTTTTTTTTGTTTATTCCACAGATGACCTTCCTGAAATGTGTGACAGGCCCTTGAAATGCGAGGGCTGAAAAATCACCAAATACTTAATTATAATGTCCAAAATCAAGATTAAGTGCGGTAGGATGAGCCTGGAGGCTGAGCTATTCGATACCCCTACAGGGAGGTTGATCTCAGGCATACTCCCCTTGTCGGGACAGGCCAACCTCTGGGGAGAGGAGATATATTTCCCGATCGACCTGAAAGCAGAAACAGAGGAGAACGCCATGCTGGAGGTGGATGAGGGCACACTGGCATTCTGGCCTCCGGGAAAAGCCTTTTGTATCTTTTTCGGGCCTACTCCCGGGAGCGCCTCATTGAAGCCAAAGGCCTACAGCCCCGTGAATGTGTTTGGAAAGATCACAGCGGGTATGGAAAAACTCAAGGAAGTATCGCCCGGCGAACACATCACCGTCGAGTGGATTGAAGAGGATGTGCAACTATGATCAGATGGGGTTATTCACTTAACAGCCTTTTGTAAATGTTGTAATTCTCATCGTCAAAGCAAACGAAGGTCACCTCGAGGTCTGCGTCGCGCCCTTTTAAAAATTCTTTTGTTGTGGCTATCGCTATCTGCGCTGCTTTTTCTTTGGGAAAACGATAAACGCCCGTGCTGATATTGGGGAAGGCTATGGATTTCAGGCTATTTTCCACAGCCAGCTCAAGGCTGCGACGATAGGCGCCTGCCAGTAGTTGCTCTTCATTGTTTCCTCCCCCGTGCCACACAGGCCCCACGGCATGGATTACATATTTTGCGGGGAGCCTGCCTGCTGTAGTGATCACTGCTTGTCCCGTCGGACAACTGCCTATTTTTCTGCATGCTTCCATGATCTCCGGGCCACCCGCACGATGGATGGCGCCGTCAACCCCGCCACCGCCTGCGAGCCGGCTGTTGGCCGCATTCACGATGGCATCCACCGCAATCTTTGTGATGTCTCCTTTGATGACTTTCATGCTGCCCATGGTCAGTCGATTTTAGGTTGAATATATAATTTTTCGGTCTCAATTTCCAGTGCAACCAGGTGGCTGAGCCCGGGGTATTGATCGTACACACACCCAGCGTCTATGGAAAAATGATCATTTTTCATGCTGATGGCACGTGCTATCTCGGGATGGGGTGTAGGCACATGACCGTGAATGATCCGCCGCCCGCCCGTCTTTTCAAAATCTACCGCCATTTCCCTGATGTTGAGCATGGAAAAATGGTCGGTGTAGGGATCGGGCAGGTTAAAATTGAGGCCCGCATGAATTAGCAGGTATTTTTCAAGTTCGAAATAAAAGGGCAGAGACTCGATGAATGAAAGATAAATCACGGGAATGGCCTCTATGGATTTCACGCCAAAACTTGCCAGCGTCGCATCACCGCCCCGTAGCAAAAAGGCCGGAATATCATGAAAGTGATGCAGGCCGTCGAGGAGATATTGCTCGTGATTGCCGCGCAGACATTTCACTCCGAAGCCCTGATCGCGAAGCTCAAAGATAAAGTCGATCACGCCTTTGGAGTCGGGGCCTTTATTCACATAATCCCCGAGGAGAAAGAGCGTATCATCTTTCTGAAGGCTGATACCTTCGATTACCAGCTTTTTGAAGGTTTTGACACAACCGTGAATGTCGGCGACGGCAAACTGCCTACCCAATTTTTTCAAATGATGTTAAGATGCCTTTAATCAGTGAGGAGCTGAAACCCTGATGCTCCATCTCATTTAATCCTGCGATGGTGATGCCCGCCGGAGTGGTCACCTTGTCGATCTCCCGCTCAGGGTGCAGCCCCCCTTTAATGAGCAATCCTGCCGCGCCTCGCACGGTCTGAGATGCGATGGTCTGGGCTGTGGCGGCATCGAAGCCGATCTCAATACCTCCCTGTGAGGCGGCGCGAATAAACCGCAGCGCATAGGCGATGCCGCAGGCAGCCAGTACGGTAGCAGCGTCCATCAATTCTTCGTTGATCCTTAGGGATTTGCCGAGATGGTCAAATAACCCGATCACCTCATCAATGTGCACATCGGAACCATTGGAGGTGGCGATACAGGTCATGGATTCTCGGATGGAGATGGCCGTATTGGGCATGGCGCGAAACAGCGGTATCTCCTCGCCGATGATCGCCTGCATATGGGCGAGCTCGACACCGGTTGCCACCGAGATCAGTATTTTATCTTTGGTTACAATGCCCTTGGCCTGGTGGAGCACCTTGTCCACTACTTTTGGTTTGACAGCGATAATGATGACATCAGCTTCCCGCATGGCCAGCTCGTTGTCAGAATGTACGTTAACTCCCTTTTTCGAAAGTTCGGCCAAAAGCTCAATCTTTCTTCGCGTCACGGTGATCTGTTCAGGCTGGAATTGTCTTGACTTCAGGAGCCCGCGCGCTATGGAGGCCCCGAGATTACCCCCACCGATGATGGCTATTTTTTTATCCGACATAATTTCTTTTTCGTTTCTGCGTGTAATAAAAAGGCAAATTAACCAATATTCGGTTACAAAATGAAAAATTACTCATAGATGGAGAGAGGGCTTGTGAAAATACCTGCGCCGATAGAAGAAGAGGAACTTTTATCAGGGTGTATCACTTTTGCAGGAGGCAGGATTAGGCGGTTTTTCATTTTAATTTTATTTTAGCCGCTCGGTATGAATTTTGAGAAAGGAACATCAACATTAAACCCGGTCTGTGAATGAAGAAGATGCTGCGTATAGCTTTATTTATCATAACCATCCTCTGCTATGGCAGTGTGTTCATTTCGCCGGCACAGCTATGGATTTTGGGCTTTTTTTCTCTGGCCATACCACTCATCCTTTTCATCCACATCATTCTGCTAGTCCTGCATATCCCCCGGTTTCGCAAGAGTTTCTTTTATCATCTGGCAGCCATCGTGCTCGGCTTTGCTTTCATCAAAGTCACCTATTCCATCAGCGCAAATGATGATAGTGGCGTCCTCAAAATTCTCAGCTACAATGTCCGTGTATTCAATAATTACGCGCACCTCAGAAACGAAGGTTTTATTTCGTCTAAAAAAATGATTCGTTGGGCGGTGGAGAATGATGCCGCCGTCAAGTGCTTTCAGGAATATTATAACCATGAGAAATCGGACATTTTTAACGTGAGGGAACAACTCACGGCAGCAGGGTGGCGGTACAATCATTCGCATATTGTGCTGCGTGATCGCGATAAGGCCGAGTTCGGCACCGCCATTTACAGCAAGTATCCGATCATCAGGAAAGGGGAAATCCAATCCGAATCCGGGGAGTTTCTGAATTCGATCTTTGCCGATATCCTCGTCGGAGACGATACCATCAGGATCTATAACGCACACCTCGAATCGATGAGCATCAATGAGGACAATATCATCAACACGGACAAGCTTGCCGACAGCTACAAAGAGACCGGTTATCGCCTGCGCGGCGGATTTATTTCGCGGGCGCGGCAGGTGGATGCCCTGACCGCCCATATCAGGCAGTGCCCGCACAAGATCATCTTCTGCGGCGACCTCAACGAGGTGCCCTACAGCTATGTATATTTTTCATTGAGAAGGCTGATGAACAATGCCTTTGAAAAAGCCGGAAACGGATTCGGGTTCACCTATAACGGCAAGCTTTTCTTCCTCCGCATCGATAACCAGTTTTTTGGTGATGAAGTAAATATCCACAGCTTCACAACCCATCGCAAAGTAGATTATTCCGATCACTTCCCCCTCACGGCCGTCTATTCCTGGTAGGCCGATCCTTTATGAAAAAACAGCCTTTTTCTCATAGAAATATTTCAGGAGGCATTACCGGGGGAGGGATCACAGTTTCTTTTATAAAAATAGATTAGATTGCGATTTTTACCTTAAACATTTACTTTTTCATGGAAAATATTATCCCGCTTTCGACCAT
>WGED01000278.1 GCA_015492915.1 Cyclobacteriaceae bacterium | reverse complement strand
GAATAAACCCGTTTAAAAAATCGCCTGATCAGGGCGAGGGATACGCTTGCTTAAGATTCAGCGCCATCCACAAGGATGGCGCCATTCTTCAAAATCAAAAACCCGATATTTACTACAGATAAGTACAAACAACTGGGCGGGCTTGTTCAACCAGATGATAAAGTCGCGGCTCGGCCGCGCGACTTATCCTTGTTTGTTATGTGTTTTATGGCCTAAAAACTTTGAGCTGCAATTCATTGACAACCTTGAAATGCTTTACGTTGCTGGAAACAAGCATCATATTATTTTCGACCGCTGTAGCAGCTATAATAGCATCACCCGCCCTCATGTTTGATGACAGAGCATACTCTTCCACATATATCAGCGCTCGGTGTCCTATGTTCTCGGTGAAAGGTAAAATTGAGAACTCAAATTCACTGATAAAGTCTTTCACATATTTGTGATGAACTTTGCTCTTTGCCCCTTGGAGCAATTCCATGTAGCTCTGAATGGAAAGATATCTGTCTTCATCCTTTTCAATGAGCTTGGCTGCTTTCTCACTCCCCCGTTGAACCCATATCAAAATGTCTGTATCAAAGATCATGCCGAGGCTTTCTCAAATTTTCTAGCTCTTCTAGTACTGCAGTCTCCGACTCACTGCGCATTCCAAAAAATGGATGGTCTTTGACTTTCAGTTCTGACTTCTCTCTAGCAGGTTTAATTATCCCTTTTACTTTACCGTGATAAAGAACCGTAACACTCTCATTCCTATCGAGAGCTTTTAGAATATCATTCGTCTTATACCTCAGATCTACTATAGAAGCCTTCATAACCACCTCAGTAACAATTTTCAATATGACTACCTATTCTAGTCATTTTCAAGAACACATCAAGGGGTATATTTTCTCTATTTGATTCAGAGTGTTACGACTACGACTGGTGCCCCTGTTTCGAAACAGATACAGGCTGATCAACAAAAGAAAAGCCGCCACCACTAAGGCAGTGAGGTTATGCGCCAGGATCACCAGCGCAAGGGAAATCACCAGTAGGGTAAATCCGTGTTTATTTCCCTTGTGCATCAGCGCCAATCCCCAGAAGGGATACGAGGCCAGACACAAGGCCACAAATTCCGCATTTGCATTGCGGATCAGCATGTTCGCGAGAAAATAGGGTGCAAGGACAAAGATCACGGAGGCCACTTGGGCCGCCTCCATGGCCCCAGGCCTGTCCCGACCTAAAATTTCCCGGCACAGACCCGCCACACCCACCGCTGCAAGCATGATGAAAAACACCAGCACGATAGAGGCAGCGGCCGTTACCGAAAGACCAAGGGTCATGAACAAGGACACACAGGCCAAGTAAAGAGGGGCATAAAAGACAAAGATAGGCGAACCAAACCCCCGGTAAAGATCAGCGCCCCAAACAGGCAAGCCCTGCCCGGATTCCAGCGCGGCGTGATACTCCACATTCCTCACCAGTTCGAGAATCCAATCATTTCCCTGGGGATAGCCCAAGATGATCAGTTGAAAACAGGCGACCAGGGCTATCACCACGGGAAGGGCAAAAAAACCGATAGCTGGATGGAAACCCGCAGACCTCATGTCTTCCCCTGTACAATTCCTTGCTTGAACAAAAGCCTCACCCTCCAAGAATCAAGCTGGGCCGCTTTACTCTTTTCTCTGTTATCTGATTTTCTGCGGCGGATGCAAAATCATCTGCACCGTGTCGCCATCGGGGTCGAGGCAATAAAAACTACTTTCTCCACGCCCAGCTGCTGTAGAGTAAGCGCCAAATTAACCACGTACTTCTCAAACTACCCTGATGGTCAACAATGGGCTTCCCAACAAGAGTAGGTGGCGTGCTCTCATTTTTTGTATTTGTCTGGAACTGGTGGCTGCCCTTCATATGAAGGAAGCTCATTTGTTATTTCATGCCAACATGCTTTCTGACCAATAAACGCATGCCGAAATTCTCGTGTTTCTGGGTCTGTGTCCAAGACTCCTGCAAGCAACATCATAAACCCTGTGCTCCCAACTTCCACTGGCAACGGAGAACCACACCTCTTGCAGAATGCTCTTTTATAAGCAGGTGGCTCATTTATAATTGGTGCTGAATATTCAGTAAGCAGCTCTTTCCCACGGCTCCATGTAAATCCATCTTTAGCAGCCAGTAACTCAGGAGCATATGCACCACCGGTTGCTTTCCGACAACGTTCAGCATGACAATTTTGGATGGGAGTTACTTCACCCTCTATTTCAAATGTTACACCACCACATAAACAACTGCCTTTTATCACTTTAAATATCCCACCTTCGATGAATTTTTCGGGTTTTCCTACAGCCTCAACGTTGCAAATCACCTGCATTTTGCAATTGTCTACGAGCATATGTGAAGCATTTGAGTTCAATAACAATCAGTCAGAAAAGAAAATATTCCCGAAATACGCCGTAGCTGATTGCCCGGTGTTGTCGCCATCGACCATCACGGCAATGGCGTCAATTTTCTTTATGTCTTTACCAAAAAAAATTTTCAGGTCTTCACGTACATTGCGGCGTTCGGTTATCCATTGTCCAAGCTGTTTTTCGCCTGAGCGCACGGCAAGCATTTTTGCGTTGCCAGTGTAGGCGT
>WGED01000277.1 GCA_015492915.1 Cyclobacteriaceae bacterium | reverse complement strand
GTCTCTGTGCCGAGCACTATCTCCATCCAGGAAGCGGTGACGCCATCCGAACCGAATTTGTCAGGTAGTTCTCCCGGATTCTCACCTTCAATAAAAATCTCCCCTTCATCAGCAAAATTGCTCACCCCGTATCGCAGCCCGAAATAATAAAAATTGCTTGGATCATAGGACGTATAATAATCCAGGCCAATTCGTCCATAACTTCCCCTGACAGTATAATACAAGGCGTCTTCATAAGCTTTGAGGGGATTCAACTCCGAATATCCCGCCTCACCGGAAAGTACCACTCTCTCAAAAAATCTCAGGTTCACTCCACCGGCGTATTTCGATTCGAATTTGGTCCACAACAACAGCAGCTTGCCGTAATCCACCATAAGCTCCACCCCAGAAAAAAACTTCTTCCCGGCTATTGAGTCGGTTGGTTCTCCTTCTCGTACTTCTGCCGTGGAAACCGGTTGTGACCCTGTCAATGTATCCTGTGTAGCCGGTTCCTGTGCACTTGACCAGGTATAACACAAAACTACCATCAACACGGTTGCGGCAACACACGCATACCTTTTCATGCTTTTCGACACACTGAGAAAAGAAAATAGTAAAATTTTCATTACTCAAATGTAGTTATTTCTTTGCTTACGGCAATCCGTTCATGAAAAAGAGCTTGTTTTCCCAAGGTCAAAACCAGGATGGCACGAATCAGAGGAATGAAAATTTGTTACCCCTGCCCCCTTGCCCTATACCGGAAATGTTTATGAAAAAAGATCGTTTTTTCATGCACAAAAAAACCCGGATACCGAGATGGCACCGGGATGAGTTTTTTTAACCAAAAATTAATGCTGGTGTCCGCCGGGACCATGAACATGGCCGTGGGCCAATTCATCCTCAGTGGCCTGACGTACGTCGAGCACCTCACCTGTGAAATTCAATGTCTTGCCTGCAAGCACATGGTTAAAATCCATCTTTATCTTTTCATCGCTTACTTCCAGTATTTTCCCGTTCAACGGATTTCCATTCTGATCCTGCATCGGTACCATCTGACCGACTTTAAGCATATCCCACTGTACCTGTCCGTCCACCTCGAAAGTGGTGATAGGCAGATCGACGATAGCCGCGAGGTCATATTCTCCGTAGGCCTCATCAGGCTGTAGCGAAAATTCATACTTTTCTCCGGCGGATAATCCTTCCAGATTTTTCTCAAAACCGGGGATCATCGCTCCGATTCCGTAGATAAAAGAGAGTGGATTTTCTTTTTCTGCCTTGTCCACTACTTCTCCTTCTACAACGAGTGTGTAAGTCACTGAAGGCACAGTGTTCTTTTCAATGTTCATGTTGATACTTTTAATTATTAATAAATGAGGGTGCAAGTTAACCAATTCTGATTCGCGTTCCGATTTATTTTCTCCTTTCTTAAGAATATTTACAGCAGCGGCGCCACGAGCCTGCCAAGCGAACCGGTGATTTTGAGTTTGAAAGGCCTGCTTTTCCATTTCAGGTAATCCACCCTTTCCGAATCGGCAAGGTCAGCTTCAAATTGTTTTTTGAGCTCTCCGGCCACACCCGGATCAAAGAAAACTGCATTGACTTCCGCATTGTTGTCAAAACTGCGATAATCCATATTGGCGGTCCCGACGGTGCTCAGTTCTTCATCAATGATCATGATTTTTGAATGGATCATTCCTTTTGTATAATAGTATACATATATATCGTTGCGCAGTAATTCTCCGATAAACGTAAGGCTGGCAGCATGTACGAAAAAAGTATCGGCCACCCCCGGCAACAACAGAATTACCTTCACCCCGCCTTTGGCAGCCGTCTTAAGCGCAGTAAGCACACTTTCATTCGGAATAAAATAAGGTGTACTGATCAATATCTCTTTGGTCGCTGAGGTGATCATCCCGAAATAGGCCTCCATGAGATTGGGATAATCCGAGTCGGGATCACTGCTGATAATGGAAGTAACCACCTTGCCTTTCGGTCCGAATCTGGGAAAAAGATGACTCGTGGGATAGAGCAACTCCCTGCTCACAAAATACCAGTTGAGCATAAACAATACCTGCAATGAATAGGTAGCCTCACCCTCGATCATGCAATGGGTATCACGCCAATAATACCCTTTTTTCCCTTCCTTGTTGATGTAGCGATCGGCAATATTGAGCCCTCCCACAAAACCTATCTCTCCATCAATGACAACAATTTTACGGTGATCGCGGTAATTAACCCGGTTGGCAAGCCGCGTGAATATGACTGGGTTGTATTTTTTAAAGTGTACCCCCGCTTTTTTCAGTTTTTTTAAGGTTTTTCTTTTCAGTTTGTTGCCACCAATGGCATCCACAATCAGCCTTACCGTGATGCCTTCCATGGATTTTTGACATAAAACACCGAGAATTTTATTGCCGATCTCATCATCCTCAATAAGATAATATTCCATATGGATGTGATGCTTTGCCTGTTCCAGCTTTTCGATCAAAACGGGGAATTTCTGCTCGCCATTATAAAGGAAAGTCACCTTGTTATTGCCGGTGAGCATGGAATAATTGTTGCGCCAGAAGAGATATGGCAATTTGGCTTTCTCGTGGAGACATTCCCTCACACTCTCGGTACTGCCGATCAACAAGTTGTCATAATCCTTGATCCACCGTTGAATGATCTTTTGCTCCTGGAATCCTTTTCTCGAAAAGAGCTTTTGCTTCCTGAAATTAACACCGAAAAAAAGATAGATCATTAACCCCAGGATTGGGAGCAATGCCATCAGGATCAGATATGACTGGGTTTTAAGGGGGTTTTTATTTTCAAGCAATACCTTAAAAAAAAATACGATCACCACTCCATAATAGAGCGAAAGCAGGACGATGGACCATATCTGATATTGCGGCATTTCCGGATCGGTTGTTTGAGTACTCAGTAATTCAAATTACATCTTATCAAATAAAAAATTGCTCATTCGCTATAATTTTTGATCGATGCAAATGATTCGCCAGGATTTATCGAATCCACATCGCCAGCCCTGACCATGGAAAACGACGTTATTTCATGGTTCAGGTTACTTTATATGCAAAGTAGAAATATATCTATAAATAATATAAATTTTTCGCCATGAAACGACTACTATTAATTATCGCCCTCATTCTAACCGGTCTTTACCTGAATGCTAAAGAAACCAATTGCGCACAATTATCCGGTATCTGGAAATCCGAAAAAGAAGCCATGAAAGTCATAGAAAACACCATCTTTGAAGTTAGTGAAACGGTAGTGCCGGATTACAAAAGCTGGCTTACGAGTGCCCATTTTTATTCCTGCGACGGTAACTTCGGGTATCTTATCATTAAAGGGAAAAAGAAAACTTTTGTTCATCAGAATGTGCCGGCCTCAGTTTGGGAATCATTGAAAAATGCTAAATCCAAGGGCGGATTTTACAATTTTTATATTAAAAACAAATATTCACTGCAAAGCGGAAAAAGTAATACCGTCGTTTTATAACCATTTCAATAATCAGCACATAATTCAAGTAGCTGCCCGATCATTTCATTCAGGTTTTTAAACCGACAAGCACTTAATTTGCCATGCTCAAAATACTCACCGGAATATTTTTCACCCAATTCCGTTGTGGCCAGCAACAGTGGCGTTTTAGCAGCTTGTGCTGCAGAATCACTGCCCCCGAATCCGAGATCATTGCTCAATTTGGAATTGGCATCGCCAGGGTGGCATGTATTGATATTAATTTTTCCCCTGTATAATTCAGCCAGACCATAAGTCATCATTCTGTCAGC
Organism: Cyclobacteriaceae bacterium; assembly: GCA_015492915.1. GTDB lineage: Bacteria > Bacteroidota > Bacteroidia > Cytophagales > Cyclobacteriaceae > JAAUQL01. The sequence continues at coordinate 734 of WGED01000277.1, read as the reverse complement.
TTGTTTAGATTGCCGGTAAGCAGCGTCATTGTTGTAAGGCCTTTTCTCAAATTCGGGATCCGTCAGATCCAATCCTCCGGCCCAGTAACTCGCCACATTGACAACCCGAGGTTCAGGAGTACTTAATAAATGATCCTTGAAAGCCATGAACATACGATAATAACTCAACACATTGGTCGCCCATTGCATTTCGACACCTTCCCGGCTGAGCACCCGCCTGACAGGGGCAGTTGCTGCATTATTAATCAACACATCCACAGGATTTGAGATTGTAGTTGCGAGATGATTTATCTCCTCCTTAACCGATAAGTCGATACATCTGGTCTCAATCCAGCAGTCAGTAAAATCCGCATCGAGTTCTTTGCTTAACAACTTCAGCTTGTGATCATCACGCCCGATCAGAAATACCCGGAAATCATTTCTAACCAGACCCTTGGCAATTTCCCGACCTATTGTCCCGTACGCTCCCGTAAGTATGGCTGTTTTCATCTGTCATTTTGATTTTTGTTCAGTAAAAATACAATTTTTTAATTGCAGAAATTTCGCCCACTTTGCATCATTTTTCATTTTCAGGCCCTTAAACCCAAAATTCTCAATAACCTATCTATTCCGAGCTTAAATTACTTTAAAATCAGGCACTTCGTTCACGTTTGACTCGTCACCATAAAAGTGCATTATGCCTCCTCATCAAATGTGCTGATTTTCTTCCCGCCCTGGCGGGACAAGTTGTACTT
>WGED01000276.1 GCA_015492915.1 Cyclobacteriaceae bacterium | reverse complement strand
GAGTTGATTTTTTCAACCTATTCTGGCTCCTTTGCCGACAACTGGGGATTTACAGCTACTTACGATGCACATGGCAACCTGTACTCCGGTGGTATCGTGTTTGACGCCGGGTTTCCCGTAACAAACGGCGTATTTCAGCCCGGGCATGCCGGCGAATGGGATGTGGGGATTTTAAAATACGACTCCACCGGCACACGATTGTTGTGGGCTACATACCTTGGAGGCAGCTTTACCGAAACGCCACAAAGTATCATTGAAAACAGTCGCGGTGAGCTGGTGATCTACGGCACCACGAGTTCGCCTGATTTTCCGATGACCTCCAATGCCTGGGACAGTACCTTTGCCGGAGGCGAACCTATTTACGACACGCTCGGTATTTCAAATCCAAGGCTGGTAGGGGGAATTCCTTTTCTCAACGGTTCGGACATCTTCCTGGCTGTGCTCGGCAAAAATGGCCAAAAACTCATAGGATCAACCTTCATCGGAGGCACCGGCAATGACGGCATTATGGAGCGACACATGCCGTTGACAAAGAACTACGGAGACCAGTTCAGGGGTGAGGTAATCCTTGATAAGTATGATAATATTTATGTGGCGTCCAATACGAGTTCAGGAGACTTTCCTGTTTTGAAGGGCCCTCAGAGTACTTACGGTGGCGGTACCAACGACGGCGTCGCAATAGCATTTAATGCCGATCTGTCAAATCTGCTCTGGAGTACTTATCTCGGTGGCAACGGGATGGATGCTTTGTATTCCGTAAAGGTGGACCGCGGCGGAAATGTGATCGTGGCAGGCGGCAGCAACAGCCCTGATTTTCCCGTTACGCCCGGAACTATCAAAACCTCAAAGCCTTCCTGGGGTGATATTGACGGTGTGGTGGTAAAGTTGAATTCCGGCGGAGACAGCATCATGGCCTCCACCTTTATAGGCACGTATGAATACGATCAAGTTTATTTTACCGATCTCGACTCTGCAGGGCATGTTTACCTGCTCGGCCAAACGCAAGGCCCCTTTCCGGTCACACCGGGTGTGTATTCCAATCCCAACAGCGGTCAATTTATTCAGAAGTTAGGACAGAACCTTGATACGGTTTATTATTCGACTGTAATCGGAACCGGTGCCGGATCGCCTGATTTTTCCCCTACGGCATTCCTGGTCAATGAATGTGAAAATATTTTACTGAGCGGATGGGGAGGAGTGCTCAATCATCCGGGTTTTGGCTACATAGGCGGCAGCACCATCGGATTGCCGGTCACGGACAATGCTTTTCAGAAAGAAACTGACGGCACAGACTTTTACCTTGCAGTATTGCTGCAGGACGCCAAACAATTGTTGTACGCAACTTATTTTGGAGAAAACGGTGGCCGCGGAGAACATGTGGACGGTGGCACGAGCCGCTTTGACAAACGGGGTATTGTATACCAGTCGGTCTGCGGTGGTTGTGGCGGCAGCAGCGGATTCCCGACCTGGCCGCCGGATGTATGGTCCACCACAAACAAAAGCAGCAACTGCAACAATGCCGCATTTAAGTTTGATCTTGCCAATCTCCTGGCGCGATTTGATACTGATACGGAAGATTTTACCAACAGGGGCATTCGCGAAGGATGCTATCCGCTCACGCTCGTTTTTTTGAATGAAAGCATCGGAGGCGAGGATTTTTTATGGGATTTTGGCCAGGGCACGGTCACGGATAAGGAGGACAGTATTTTGATTACCTATGAAAATCCGGGCATTTTTCCGGTGGTGCTCACGGCGACGGATATCAATACCTGCGTACGTGTGAGCAAGGCTCACGGCAATATCACCGTGCATGATTATGCCTTTGGTATTATGCCTGAAGATTCGATCTGCGAAGGGGAGGAGATCACATTGCGTGCCTGGGGCGGTGTGCAGTATGATTGGAATCCGAAGTATCATTTGCAGGAGCCTAATACGGCTTCGCCCGTCGCTTCACCCGACACCACAATCATTTACAAGGTGAAAATAGAAGATGTCAACGGTTGTAAAGCAGAGGATTCGGTGCTGATAAAGGTAATCCCGGAGATAATTGCGGATTTTGAGGTGGAGAAAGGCTATGATTGTCTTGATGTGCCTGTGGTGAAATTTATCAACAAGTCTGAGAATGCCGGGCTGTTCTTTTGGGATTTCGGTGACGGACAAACTTCAGAAGACTTTGAGCCGGAACATCAATATGAAAAACAGGATACGTTTAATGTTGTGCTCACGGCTAAGGAGTCGATGTGCTCCGTATCAAAACAGATGACGGTCAGTTCTGTCAGGCCATTCATCCCCAACGTTTTCTCTCCCAATGATGACGGTATCAACGATACTTTTGAGATAATTGCCGACGGACCGGTTGAATTGAGGGTTTACAATCGCTGGGGCAGGCCTGTGTACGAATCGAAAGACTACAGAGACACATGGAACGGAGGCGATCTGGCTGCAGGGGTTTATTTTTATGAGGTTATTTTCAACGACAAGAAAACCAGATGTAATGGATGGGTACAGGTTATGCGTTAATTATGCCTGAAATTCCTTTACTTTGCGTTTTAAATTATTACTCAAAGAATTAGTTTTAAGGTAGTGAATGCCAGGTTTCTATATTTTTTCTTTGTTATTCTTTTTATAAACCTATTGCCCTCGGAGGGATATGCGGCAAAAGGGGGTGAAGAATATGCCATTATCACCAAGGGTGAGAAGAAGGGTATGGTCAACAAAAAGGGTCGTGTCGTCATACCTGCCGAATATGAAGATCTGGGCTGGACCAATGGCAGCACTCAATTACTCGAAAACGTCATAGGATTTAAAAAGGACGGGTTGTGGGGCATCCTCAATACCAGGAATGAGAAGATCACCGAACCGCTTTATACTTCCCTCTCACGTTTTAACGAGAGCTGGATAGTTGCTTCCAAAAAGTTGCCCTATAACTCAGACGAAGTGTACGGAGTCATCAATGCTAAGGGAAAAGCGGTTGTCCCCTTCAGGTACCCGAAGATGACAGTCCATAAAAATTGTCTGATTGTCATGGAGAAAGGGGATAATGGATATTTCTTCGGCTTGCTCAATGAGAAGGGCAAACCCGTCATCCCGCCCAGATACGAAATGCTCAGACCGCTGAATGATCAGTTGTATGAGGTGACTTTTCATGAAAATATTGCTGTTTTTTCAAGTGAAGGCCGCAACCTGACAGGCTTTGCCCTCGACAGTGCCGCTGCCGGCATAAATAATTATATCATTACTTATAGAAATGGTAAACAGGGACTTGTCTCCCTGGACGGGACTATGGTTATTGCACCTGAATACAAAAAGATCGTTATCGGGAGCGAGGGAATCAAGGCGCAAAAATTCAGGGAGTGGCAAGCCTGGGATAAAGACCGAAATCTGCTCGCCAGCTATGCTTACGATGAGATTATTCCGGCAGGGCGAGAAATTTATAAAGTAAAAGTGGGTGAGGCACAGGCGCTGATCCACGCTTCCGACAGCCTGCTCACCCCGTTTTCAGATTTCGATATTCGTGAGCATCTCGACAACTGGATTCTGGTGAAGACAAAAGGAAAGAGCGGTGTGTTAAAACTCAATGGTGATCTGCTGTTGCCTCCGGAGTTTGATTCTGTCAGGCTTATCCATCATACCTTTCTGGTAAAATCAGGAAAATACGGCAGATGGGGCTGGAGTATGATCAGCACGGATGGAAAGGTTTTGACCGATCAGGTTTATGAGGCCATTGATTGGTTAGGGGATTCATTTTTTGAAGCGAAAAGAGGTAATTACTGGGGCGTACTCAATACGCTTGGAAAAGAGATTATTTTTTGCAAATACGATTCTATCGTGCAGTATACCGAAGGCAAGCTGCTGGTCAAGTTTCTCGGTGAAGACGGCATCCTCAATCTCGACGGTGAATGGGAGATCCTTCCTCAGAAAAAGAGCATTGAGATCGTCGATCCTATGCGGTATCTGGTGCGATCGCCCTATGGCAGTTATGTCGCGTGGTATCCCGATACGAAAGATTTCAGTGCTGAGTATTTTCTATATAAACACGGCGATCGTTATATCGAAAAGACACTTGACAATAAGATCGGACTCCGGGATGAGCATGGAGACAGGATCATAGAACCGGCGTATGATGAAATTTCCGAATTGCAGGAAGATAGTATTTACTATGCCCGTGCAGGCAATAAATACACGTTTATCACCAAATCAGGTGTGAAGACCAATGCGGATGATCCGCGCTTTCAGGCTATTCGGGATATGAAAGAAGCGTTTATCGGCGTAAAGATCGATGGTAAATGGGGATTTGTAGACATCAACGGTAAGCTGCGCATTGCCAATCAGTATGAAAATATAGGCTTTTTTCATGAAGGTTTGGCGCCCATAAAGATCAGGGGCAGATGGGGATATGTAAATAAGCGTGAGGAGATTATTGTGCAACCGGCTTATGATACGGTTTACAATTTTCAAAATGGCTTGTGTCGTGTTGTTAAAAAAGGTTATTACGGGCTGATCAATGCACAAGGACAGATAACGCTTGATTGTGAATACGACGAATTACAGAGATTGAAAACGGGGGGATTTTTAACAAAGAAAAATAATAAGTATGGCCTGGCCGGCAAAGACGGAAGGCTGCTGATTCTGCCCCGTTTTGATTGGGTTGAAGACCTTAACAATGGCTATGTGATTGCTTCCCGAAAGGGGAAGTACACATTGCTCTCCAAGGAGGGCGTCGATATCCTGCCCATGATCTACGACGCGATGTTGTATGATGCGTACAACGATGTGTACCTTGCTGCGCTCCCTGCCGAATGGGTTGATTTGAAAATACCTTTAAATCCATAAAAAACGCCATCCCATCAACCGGGCGGGCCGGATCGGGGATGACGTTTCAGTATCAAAAAATCATTCTTTTTCCATGAAAGGATACCTGTAATCCGTAGGAGGCACAAAATTTTCCTTGATCGTCCGTGGCGATACCCAGCGCAAAAGGTTGATCATCGATCCTGCTTTATCGTTGGTGCCTGATGATCTGGCGCCGCCAAACGGTTGCTGACCTACAACGGCTCCTGTCGGCTTGTCATTGATGTAGAAGTTACCCGCCGCATTTCTTAATTTTGTTGTAGCCAGCTCGATGGCCTGGCGGTCTTTGGCGAAGATTGCACCTGTGAGTCCGTATGGTGAAGTGTTGTCTACCAGATATAATGCATCCTCAAACTTATCTGCCTGATACACATACACAGTGAGGATAGGCCCGAACAATTCCTCGCACATTGTCACATAATTCGGATCTTCGGTGCGCAGTATGGTAGGTTCTATGAAATACCCTTTGCTTTTATCGTAGTTGCCCCCTGCCACGATTTCAACTACAGGGTCTTTGCGTGCATCATCGATGTATTTTGCCAGTTTATCAAAGGCTACTTCATCGATCACGGCATTGATAAAGTTGGTGAAATCTTCAGGACCACCCATTTTGATACTCCCCAGATCCTCCAATACATATTTTTTGACGGATTCCCATAGATTATCGGGGATGTAGGCCCGGGAGGCGGCAGAACATTTTTGCCCCTGATATTCAAAGGCGCCTCTTGTAATGGCAGTAGCCACTTCTTTAGGATCGGCAGTGTGATGCGCCAGAATGAAGTCTTTGCCACCTGTCTCCCCTACGATGCGTGGGAATGACTTGTAATTGTCGATATTGTTGCCAATGGTTTTCCAAAGCGACTTAAACACCTTTGTACTTCCCGTAAAGTGCAGACCCGCGAAATCGGGATGGCTGAATGCCTTTTCTGCCATAACAGGTCCGTCAACCAGCGTCAGGTTGATGACGCCGTCGGGTACGCCGGCCTCACGAAATATCTCCGCCAGCACATGCGCCGAGTAAACCTGCTTTTGTGATGGAGTCCAAACAACCACATTGCCCATGAGGGCAGGAGCTGTCGGCAGGTTACCGGCTATGGAAGTGAAATTAAAAGGCGTGAGTGCCAGCACAAAACCTTCCAGCGGACGCTGTTCCGTCCTGTTCCAGATGCCTTTCGCCGATTCGGGTTGCTGTTCGTAGATCTGCGTCATAAAATAGACGTTGTATCGCAGAAAGTCGATCAGCTCACAGGCAGCATCGATCTCAGCCTGAAAGGCATTTTTAGATTGGCCGAGCATGGTCGCAGCATTGATCCTGGCGCGATATGGGCCCGCGATAAGGTCTGCCGCTTTCAGGAATATGCTTGCCCGTTGCTCCCAGGCCATATTTTCCCACTCTTCCTTGGCGTTGAGGGCGGCGGTAATGGCGAGTTCTGCATGGGTGCCGTCACCGACATGATAATGTGCAATAATATGCTGATGGTCATGCGGCAACTTAATAGGTCTGATGTTTTGGGTGCGTACCTCTTTGCCGCCGATATACATTGGTATCTCGATCACCTGAGACCGGAGTGTATCCAGCATCTCTTTCAGCTCTGCTCTTTCCTTTGAGCCGGGCGCATAGCTCAGCACGGGCTCATTTTTGGGTACAGGTACATTGAAAATTCCTTTTGTCATTTCTTTTCAGTTTATCAGTTAAAGTATCGGGTGCAAATTTAACCCAAAATTCTTAACAGGATTTCGTAATGAGGACTTAAATACAACTTGTCCCGCCAGAGCGGGAAGAAAATCAGCACGTTTGGCGAGGAGACCGGCCGGCATAATGCACTTTATAGTTACGAGTCAAACCTGCCTGCAACAGGCAACCGTGAACGAAGTGATTGATTTTACTTGTCACCCGCGAGGGTGGAAGTAGTTAAAGCACATAATAGAAAGGTTATTGAGAATTTTGGGTTAAAATATTTGGTAACAGTCGCAAAGTGATTTACAGGATATTCCTCAACTCGCTAAGACAGTGGATTTCAAAGGTGATATCCAGGTCATGTACCGTGTCGCCATAGTTGAAAAATATATGGTCTATGCCTGTATTTTGCGCACCGATGATATCTGTTTCGATATTATCCCCTATCATGAGTGTATTGTCAGGATTTGCACCTGCTTCTTTCATGGCAAATTCAAAGATCCCTTTGTGCGGCTTGCGGTATCCCGAGCTGTCGGAAGTAATGATCTTCTCGAAGTAATGGTGGATGTTGGAAGACCGGAGTTTGATATGCTGTACGTCATCAAAACCATTTGAAATGATGTGCAAATGATATTTCCCTTTCAGATAGCCCAATATCTCATGCGTATGTGGTATTACATGCGGTTTTACCGGGGCTATTTCCAAATATTTTTCACCTATATTATCTGGAATTGCTTTTTCGGGTACACCGAGTTTTTGCAGAATAATATTGAATCTCGTATCCCGCAATTCATCCCTGTCTATGAGACCGTGATTGAACTTGTCCCATAAATAAATATTAACCTCCCGGAAATACTCCATAAAATCCTGCAATGTGAATGTCCACTGCTCAAAATTGAACATTGCGTATATCTCTTCTATGGCTTCGGCGGTATTTTTTTCGAAATCCCAAAGCGTGTGGTCCAGATCGAAAAAGATATGTTTATACTTACCGTTCATTTTGAGTTTTAGATCTAAACCGGATTTTCTTCAGGAAGTTTAGTGGAATGCAGGTTTGTTAAGTTCACGATGTTTATAGGCGGTCAATTCCCTGTTGGAATACATAACATTGAAAGCCTCGATATCTGTGCTCAGAATAGTGTCTTTTTCGATGTATTTCCATATCTGGCCGAGCATCGGTTGCACTTCTTCAAGGATATAGTAAAATATCCACTGTCCGTATTTTCTGTATCCCACAATGCCTGCGTGTTTCAGGTAGGTCATGTGCCGGGAGGTTTTCGTTTGTGTAAAGTCAAGGATCTGTTCGATATCCGAAATACACAGCTCTCCATGATGCAGGAGCAGATTTACGATCCTCACCCGCGGCTCTTCAGAGAGCGCTTTGAATATTGTGGCGCCATAGGCCAGGCTCAGATTCTTGAGTTTCATAGGCTTAGGTGTCTAACTTTTTTCACTATGGTTAACAAATTTCGGTATTTTCCGTCATAGATAATGAGTTAAAATTCGTTAAATAAATTGTGCATTCTTAATGATTGGCGTAATTTTGATACGTAAATTCGAATTAATGACCCTGATTACGCGCGTTTGTCTGTTTATCTTTCTGGCTTTTTCCCTGTATTGGCTGAGCATCTCTACTGCCGGTGCACAGGACGAAAAGCCCGATGTAATACAATTTTCCGGTATTGTCGCCACCCAGGACACCACAGGTGGCATAATAGGGGCACATATTTATGTTCCGAAAGGAGGACGCGGAACCACCACCAATTATTACGGGTATTTTTCATTTCCGGTGCTTGAAGGTGACAGTGTCGTGATAAGTGCTGTGGGGTACAAGAAAGCGCATGTCATCATACCGGAATTGGAGGGAGATAATTACACGCAAATGATTGTGCTCGAAGAGGATACAACCTATTTGCAAAATGTGGATGTATTGCCTTATCCGACGGAGGAGATGTTTAAGGAGGCCGTGCTCGCCTACCGACTGCCTAATCAGGGGGACCTGAACAACATGGACCGTAACCTCGACCCGGGGATTCTGTACGAGATGTATAAAAATATGGGTATGGACGGCAGCATGAACCACCGCTACTTCACCCAGCAACAAGCCGTCTATTTATTTGATTCCTATGGTCCGCGTTACAACCCGCTCTTCAATCCGTTTGCGTGGGCAGAATTTTTTAAATCTTTGAAAAAGAAGAAAAAAACGGCAAAATAGACAGGCCTATTTTCCTTTACCGCAATGCTAAAAATGGATTAATATTTAGTATATGAAAAATCGGCCATTTTCTCATGGTCATCTTTCGGAGGGGGGG
>WGED01000275.1 GCA_015492915.1 Cyclobacteriaceae bacterium | reverse complement strand
CTCCTTCAGTCTGCTAAGGTGCATTTTGTCTGAACTCTGATTCGTTTGATTATGTGATGGGTTATGATTCTATTTCATGCTAAAATCACAGTGTTCATTCAATCATGTAAATCAGAGTTTGAAACAATTTCCATGAGAAAACAGTCATTCCCTTTCCAGCCTGAAAACCCTGAAATTGTCATACAAGGCTTTCTGCTTTTGTGTGTGACGAATGCCAATGGCGCCGTGCGTGTGCACCGGTCCCGTGTCACTGCAGGGCGTCGGATGCTGCCACTTCTTGTCGTTGAAGCAGGGCGAGCCCTCATCGATGAAATCGTGCACGAGTTTTCCATCCATGAAAACACGCTGCCTGTTTCCAGCGCTCGCGATCATGACTTTGTGCCATAGAGTGTCAGCTGGAGCTATAGGATCTGGTATCGTGGCGACAAGATGAAAACCCGGTGCCTTGCGGATGTTGGATACACCACTGCCAAATCTGTGAAAAGAGACATGATAGGCGTTCAGGCCATTGATGTATTCTTCATATTTCCCTGTTCTTTTCGTATGAAAAACATCACTGCCGTCCAGTTCCGTCGCATTCCAGAAGATCATCGTGAGGCCATGGGTGCTCAGCGATTTATAATCAAATTCAACTGCATACGGTTCATGCAGGTCAACACGCCACCAGATGTTGCCTTTCGGATTTTCAACAATACTGTCAAGTGATTCAAAAAACAAGCACCCGTTTCTGACTTCCGCATTCACTTTTCCTTCCCGCATCCAATTATCAAGACTCCCGGAAAAATCTTCCTCTTCCATAAGTTTACCCTTCACAAATCCGGGCATCACTTCCTGCAATTCACCACCGCCTGGAACAAACCACAAAGCACCATCATCACTGGCAACAAAGATGAAAACAGTCATGAGAAAACGGAGAAAAATTAAGTAGAACAGCATTGTTACTCATTAATGTCATTCAAATATAATGACAAAAAGAACTTTTACTGAAATGATTCGGCAATAACCGTTTCTGCCTGATATATCAATTATGAACTTTATTTCTGAAAAACTTCCAAACTTCTTCGGCCAATTCAATGTCGTGGTTTTGCTTACCAAAATAGTTTTCCGCCAATAAGGAATAACGCTCCATGATGCTCGGAGGCAGATGACCTCCGCCATTGATCCTGTACAGCACCACCTCCGTACCATTGGCGCCATTGGAATAAGTACTCTTTACCACCACCCCGCCGTCGTCGAAATCAAGGTCCGGAAATGTGTATTCCAGAGCCACAGTGTCCGTTTTGTTAATCTCCGTCCACAATTTTACGGATGCCTCAACTGACAATACAGAACCGTGCTTCGGATCGGGTGGCTTACCCACTGTACCGCCTTCATAGGGCAGGAAGGCATCATCGGTGCCATTCAGGAACATTACGGAGACAGGCTGTGAGGGCTGAACGCATTCCGATACATTGGCCATGGCCGCACCAAACACGGCCACGGCGGCTATCCTGCCAGGGAGTTCCACTGCCAGGCGCAACGACATGATGCCCCCGTTGGAATAGCCCGTTGCATAAATTCGCGCATGATCAACGTTGTATTCTCTGCTGATCTCATCGATCAGAGTTGAGATGTAAAGCACATCATCTGCATCGGAATTGATGATCGCATCGGCACGGCAGTCATTCCAGGAGGGTTTGTCATAAGCGCCGTTAAGTCCTTCGACATAAACGATGATCAGTTTTTCCTTTTCGGCAATATCCATCCATAGCTTGAACGGCGCTTTGTAGCCGTTTTCCCCGGTCATGTTTTCAATATTGCCTCCGCCTCCATGTAGCACGAACACCACAGGCAAGGCTTTTCCTTCAGCATCTTGCGGGATATAGATTTTATAGCGTCTGGATTGTCCATCGACATTCACATATTTCAGCGACAATCCTTCCTCATATTGATCACTGCTTTGCTTGCCGCAATGCTGAAAGGCAAGCAAAAAAATCAGAAAAATAAATCTGGCCATATAATACCTTATCATTCCGGAAATATATAAGTTAATAATCTTCCCATGTGTTCGTATATGACGCTTTACAAACTATCTATGGGAACACTGTGATTTTAACCCAAAATTCTCAATAACCTTTCTATTCCGAGCTTAAATTACTTCAAAATCAGGCACTTCGTTCACGTTTGACTCGTCACCATAAAAGTGCATTATGCCTCCTCATCAAACGTGCTGATTTTCTTCCCGCCCTGGCGGGACAAGTTGTACTTTAATCTCTCATAACAAAATCCTGGTGAGAATTTTGGGTTTAATCAATATGCTACAATTAAACCAAGCCGTTTAAAAACAATTCCATATCAGCATTATAATCCTCAAACAGATTATCCGCCGTATAGGACAATAACTGAATGGCGCCCCCGGGACCCGAATAATAGTAACCGAAATATAAAAATTTCATCCCTTCTATCGTCCCCCTCATCTGCATCATCAATACTTTTTTACCATTGACAATCCGGTATTCTTCCTTTACAATATTGATGTCCGGGGATGCACTTTTAGCATTTTTAAAGGCAATCCTTTTTAAGTTTTTAATAGCGATTTCCACCTTTTCGGAGATAAATAATCTGTACAGGTCCTCATCTTTTTTTGAAATTGAAACTCTGAAGCCTCATTCGCCTTACTCTTCTCAAACGTCCATTCACGTGGATTTATCCAGATACCGAAATTATGATTCCTGCTCTTTACTAAAAATATCTGCCTGTCACTTTTTCTGTATTCCTGCTCATTCAATTTGATTTCCGAACTATCGGGTTCATTGTCGTTAACATACACCCAGGTACCGTCTTCGTAAAGTATCACTTCATCGCCCGTATCGGCTATGGCATTGATCTGAGCGTGAATTAACAATACCGGCAAAAGAAACAAAACTGTAAGCAAAATCTTTTTCATGCCTTGCGATTGCTATAAACTTCTCTTTACACATCAGCTAAAATTAACTCCTGAAAAAAGCCGGGCAAATTTTCAGCACCTTTTTAAGGAATAATTTATTACACAGGTAAAAATATTTATGATTCCATAAAAGGCCGTGCAGTACGCATAAATGTTGCCGGAACAGCCATTGCCGAAAAAAATTATTGGAATCCCCATGAGAAAAGGCCTATTTTTACCTGTAAATATCGCGTGCATTTCTTAACAACTGTAATATGAAAACATCAGGCTCTTTTTTCATCTCCATATTGTTCATTATTCTTTTTTCTCATTGCCGGGTGTCGGACAAGGATTATTCCTCTGCCAAAGACATTGAAATTCAGTGGGAACTCATCACCAACTTCACGGATATCGAGGATGTCTTCGAGGCACGGTTTATCATGAAAAATAACAGCGACATGACATTGGAAGACAACTGGAAACTGTTTTTCAATATCAACGCGCGACCGATCATCGATCCGCCTTCGCCACAGCAAGGCAGTGTCGAGCATATCAACGGTGACTGGTTCAGCCTCACACCGGTGAAAGGTTTCGAACTGGACCCCGGGGACAGCATTGAGATCATCTACCGCGGCACGGAGGGTGTGATCAAAGAGACCGACGGACCACTGGGCACTTATTTTGTGTTTTACGACCAAAAAGATGAAGAAGGTCGGATCGTTGAGGTAAATTGTGAAATCTTACCCTTCACGAGGCCTGAGCAAATTAACCGCAACAAAAATGATAAGGAACCCATACC
>WGED01000274.1 GCA_015492915.1 Cyclobacteriaceae bacterium | reverse complement strand
CTTCAGCCATTGTCGTGATAATCAACTCATAAAGCTCCTGTTTGGCATGACCGTACCCGTAATTGCCGCCGAGGTATTTCTTTCGCAATTCCCCGGTCTGCTCCGGCGTAGCAAGCAAGCTGTACAACTTGAAGACGGTACACTTCACCGGATCTTTCGGTTCTTCAAGCGGCGTGCTGTCTGTCACGATCGACATGATGCGCTTTCGAAGCTGTTTTTCCGGCAGGAAAATATCGATGGTATTGTTGTACGATTTGCTCATTTTGTTGCCGTCGATACCGGGGATTGTCATGACTTTTTTGTCAATAATAGCCTCCGGCACCACAAGTATATCGCCGTAGCGATTGTTGATTGATTTGGCAATGTCGCGGGTGATCTCGAGGTGCTGTTGCTGATCCTTTCCGACAGGCACTTTATGTGAATCGTACATGAGGATATCGGCTGCCATGAGCACCGGATACGTAAACAAACCCCCGTTCACATCAGATAGACGATCGGACTTATCCTTGAAGCTGTGTGCATTGGCCAGCATAGGATATGGCGTGAAACAGTTGAGATACCATGTAAATTCGCACACCTCCGGTATCTGCGACTGGCGATAGAGGATGTTCTTGTCCGTATCAAACCCGAAGGCAAGCCATGCCGCTGCCGTAGCGAGCGTGTTTTGCTTGCGTTCTTCACCGTCCTTGATCGTCGTGAGCGAATGAAGATCAGCGATAAAAAACAATGCCTCGTTTTTCGGGTCTTTGGACAGCTCAATGCCGGGCTTGATGGCGCCCAGAATATTACCCAGATGGGGCCTTCCTGTGCTCTGTATTCCTGTCAGTATTCTTGCCATAGTCTCTAAAATTTGCGCAAATAAAGCAAACAAATTACAAAGTGGCTAAAAATAGCAGGCTAAGTTCATTTTTCTTTGATATAACTTTAATTTTGCTGCCGTGATATTGAACAGAACGTTTTAAAAAGATCATTTTCCCATGAAATTCAGATATATTTTTCCGGCTCTTTTTATTTTTATTTCCGCTACTGCAATCGCACAGCCTGTCGCCAAGTTTCAATTTGCTGAGGAAACATTCGATTTTGGCGACATCAAAGAGGAAGCGGGACCCGTGCAGCACAAGTTTGTCTTTACCAATGCCGGTGATGTGCCGCTGATCATTAAAGGCGTACGCTCCTCCTGCGGCTGTACTACGCCGGCATGGAGCAAGGAGCCCGTGCCTCCCGGAGAGAAGGGCTTTATCGTGGCCAAATACAACCCGCGTAACAGGCCGGGTGCCTTCAGAAAGTCGCTTACCATCACCGCCAATACTGACCCGCCGACGAAAGTACTATACATCAAAGGAATGGTTGAAAGGAAACAGCGCACACCGGCCGATGTTTACAGACATAAGATTGGTGCCCTTCGCTTCCGGTACCAGGCGCTCAACATGGGCCGTGTGACCACCGAAAAGCCGATGACCCGCTCATTTGATGTGTACAACGAAGGCGACAAACCTGTCACCTTCCTGGACAAAGTAGTAAAACCAAACCACATCACTGTAAGTTTTCAACCACAGATAATTCCGCCAAAAGGCACGGGTAAAATCATCGTTACCTATAATGCCAAAATGAAAAATGATCTCGGTTTTGTCTCGGATGTATTAAAAATTTACACCGATGAAGAGCAAAATAATGAAAAGTCATTGCGCGTGGTGGCGAGCATCGAGGAGTACTTCCCTCCGATGACCGCCGAACAACTGGCCAAAGCGCCAAGAATGAAATTCGAATCGACCGAGCACGATTTCGGCAACATCAAAAAAGGCAGTATCGTGGAGACAACGTTCAGTTTTACAAACACCGGCAAATCCATTTTGAACATCAGGAAACTAAAGCCGAACTGCGGTTGTACTGTCTCGCAAATGGAAAAATACGACTACGCACCCGGTGAATCCGGAACCATAAAAGTAAAATTCAACTCCACAGGCCGCCGGGGCAGTCAGCAAAAGTCAGTGGTCATCTTCTCAAACGACCCCCATGCACCTACACAACGGCTTATCATTAAAGCAAGGGTGTTGGAGAATTAATCAGGCCATTGGCCAGACCATGAATTTTTGGTGTTTAATGACTATTCGCTTCATCGGACTATTGTAAAAAAATGCCAGCTACTGAATATTCAACCCAAAATTCTCAATAACCTTTCTATTCCGAGCTTAAATTACTTCAAAATCAGACACTTCGTTCACGTTTGATTCGTCACCATAAAAGTGCATTATGCCTCCTCATCAAACGTGCTGATTTTCTTCCCGCCCTGGCGGGACAAGTTGTACTT
>WGED01000273.1 GCA_015492915.1 Cyclobacteriaceae bacterium | reverse complement strand
TTTGTAAAGGTCTTCCACGCCGTTACAGTCGGTAACGACGGTGCCCTTGAAGCCCCATTGCTTTCTCAGGATGTCGGTGAGCAGCATCTTGCTGGCTGCGCAGGGTATGCCGTTCAGGCGGTTGTATGCAGCCATGATGCCCATGGCCGGGCCTTCTTTCACGAGCACTTCGTATGGCTTCAGGTAATATTCATGCAGCAGCTCCTCATCGACCTCGGAAGAACCGTTGTGGCGGTTCCACTCTTCGTTATTGGCCACGAAGTGCTTTGGCGCCGCGATGGCTTTAAGGTAACGCGGGTGGTCGCCCTGCAGCCCCCTGACCCATTGCAGGGTGATTTGCGATGTCAGATACGGATCCTCGCCATAGCATTCATGTGTCCGGCCCCATCGCGGATCGCGCGCCAGCTCTACCACCGGCGCCCAGAAGGTAAGGCCCATCCTCGGGTAATGTGTGCTGAAAATGGCCCGCGCTTCGTCGGAGATGGCGTCACCGATTTTATAAATGATCTCCCGGTCCCAGGTGGCGGCCTGTGCAATGGCATGGGGGAAGACCGTGTTATAATCACCCCTGCCGACGTTGTGGGCGCCCAGCCCCGACCAGTGGTAGCCTGGGATGTCCAGCCGCGACAGGTCATGCGGAGTGCGGCTCATCATCTGCGACACCTTTTCTTCAAGCGTCATCCGCGATACCAGGTCATCCACCCGCTCTTCAAAGCTTTTGGAGGGGTCTTTGTAAACCGGGACGGATTGGGCCGAAGAAAAATGCGGAAAATTCATAAGCAGGATCATGGTGATGAAAACCATGAAAAAAGGACGATTTTTCCGGAAGGATTTCCCGAAAAGGGTCGGTGGCAGTGCATTCATGAGCATAGGACGATTTTCATTACGGAATATTTAAACACAGGTCATAATCTAATCAATCACTTTCAGGTACCGCGCCATCCAGTAGGGCAGCAGATACTCATCGCCCGCCAGGCGTTTCATCTTCCTTTCGCCCCCGTCAAGGTCAAAGGGATTGGCATTGTGGCGGTGCATGCGCCGTTCACCGGGATACAGCACTTTGGCGGTGGTCTGTTGGCGCACATTCGGCGGTAGCATTTCAAGGTCTTTTCTGTGCGAATTTTTCACACTGTATCTGTCGAGGTCGATGTTGAACTCCCGCAGGTGCCAGAGGGTGGACTCCAGGTCAATGTCGCCGGTGGTGCCGTAGGCGAACAGGTTCCAGAGGGCACTGCGCTCGGGCAACTCTTTCTGCCAGTGCTCCCGTATGATTTTCACATAATTATCTTTCAGGGTGTCATTGAAGGCGTAGTGATAGAGCACCCAATAGGTCGGAAAATACATCTCATCGTCAGAGTGGTTCCATGTCTCGCCGATCCTTTTCTCCCGGGCGATGATAGAGTCGAGCGGTGTCATGATATTGTCGAAATAACCCCATTCTTTCATCACCCGGAAGGCTTCGCTTTTGAAAATCTCCTTGCCGGTGAGTTTATATGCCAGTTGCAGCCCCGCGATGAGGTGTGCGCTATTGAGCTTGCGGTCGCCGATCACGTTATTGACATATTTCGGGTTCCATTTTCCCCATTTGGTAGGCTTGCCGTCGATATCCACGAAGTAGTAATCGTTTTCGATAATGTGCGTCATGATGGCATCGACATAGTTTGCGATGCGCTTTTTCTCTTCGGGTGTCCGGGCCACGAACATATCCATGGTGGAGGCCACAAACAAGTAGGCAATGTATTCATCGCTGCTGGTGTGCCCCTTCCAGTCCCACTCTTTTTCGGGTGCCTGCCGCCATTTGGGGTGGTTTTTGATGATGCCGTGCCGCTCGAAGGTACGCGACGGGAAGCCTTTGAGCGGATTGATGCTCAGCAGGCGCTCATAGGTCTCGAACGATTCCCATGCATAACGCCGCGCCACAGCTTCGCCCGTAACAGCATAGCGGAAGGCCTGGCTCGTGAGGTAAAAAGACGTCCAGAGCCCGTCGTTGTCGTGATCGAGCAGGGTGGCGGTGCGCATGTCGCCGGGAACTTTGTAATCAGCTTCGGCTACAAAACCGAAACGCATGTGATACCTGCGGATGTCGTTTTGAATTTTTTCAGCCTTCCGGGCCAGCGTGGTGGTCACGTATTTTATTTTGTTGAGACCGGTGGGGGTGAGGAGCACGATGTTGCCTTTGCTGTCTGCGGCGAGGTCGATGACACGGTTTTCATTGAGCCAGCGTCTGCCGGCGAAATAGCGGAAACGGCCGGGCTCTTTGAGAAAAGCACCGTCAGCCGAAGCAAACCACAGTTCACTGCCCGACTGCAACAGGCCCGTGATGGCCGGCACAGGGAGTTTGTTGTTCTTTTCCATGATTTTTTGGCCGGTGTAGATGTCGATGACATAGTAGCCGTCTGAAGCGCCCAGCACCACTTCATTGGGCCTGAAAGTCATGGCCGTCAGGTTGGCGCTTTCATGGATTTTTGACCATTTTTCGCTGTCGAGCCGGTAGAGGGCTTCGGGGGTGAGGTAGTAGAATTTTTTATCGAAAACCTGCGCATCGATGAGTTTGCCTTTGGGCAATGAAAATTCGGCGATTTTTTCGGTACGCTGCCATGTGGAGGCTTTTTTGTCGCCGAACAGCAGGATTTTGTCATCCCGGTTCACGAGGATTTTATGGTATTTCCCTTTGGGAATGTGCTTGTAAATAACGCCTGCATGGGCATTGGTCAGAAATTCATCATCATAGAGGTAGTATAGATATCCCCACTCTTCCTGCACGGTGATGTCGGCGGGGATTTTGTCGGACAGCAGGCGGTAGAAAAGGTCTTTCGAGATCTGATCTTCATAATAATCTCGGTACAGCCCCTTGTCGGTGAGGAGGTAGATGATATCGTTGTAATCCACGACCACCTTTTTCAGGGTTGCGCCCTGCAGGTCGCCGGAGAGTTGGTATTTTACGGAGACAGGCTGCCGGTAGGGCACATCGGGGGCAAGCGGCTTTTGAGCAATCGTCTGAAACCCTAAAGCGGTAAGAATCAGTAAAATAACATGTTTTTTCATAGGGCCGGTCCTTTCATTTTATAAAATGAATCACTGTAAATAATACTTTTTCGACCCGCGAAAGGGCTATAATTTCTATTCAATAATTTTAAGGTACCGCGCCATCCAGTAGGGCAGGAGGTACTCATCGCCGGCGAGCCTGCTGCGCTGACTACCGCCGCTGTCCAGCCTGAAGGGATTGGTGTTGTGGCGGTGCATCTCCCGTTCGCCGCGGTACAGCAGCTTTTTGGTAGTCTGACCCCGGAAGTTCTCCGGCAGCAGTTCAAGGTCTTTCCTGTGAGAGTTCTTCGCCGAATACCTGTCGAGGTCTATGGGAAAATTGCGCAAATCCCATAAAGTGGATTCAAGGTCGATATCACCCGTGACGGCATAGGTGAGCGTGTTCCACAAGGCATCGCGCTCGGGCAGTTCCATCTGCCAGTGCTCGCGCGTCACTTCCACATATTTTTGCTTCAGCGTGTCATTGAAGGCATAATGGTACAGCACGTAGTAGGTCAGAAACGACATTTCATCATCCGAGTGGTTCCACTCGTCGCCCATCACATCGCCCATGTGCACCATCTCCATGGTTCTGTGCATATTTTTCATGGGCAGCATGATGTTGTCGAGATAGCCGTAGTCGCTCATCATGCGAAAGGCTTCTTTTTTGTAAATCTCTTTTCCCGTAAGGGCATACGCCAGTTGCAGCCCCGCGATGAGGTGTGCACTGTTGAGCTTGCGGTCGGAGACGTACGGGGGATAGCTGTTCACATATTCGGGATTCCAACGTCCCCAGCGTGTGGGTTTGCCGTCATAGTCAACGAAATAATAATCATTTTCGATGATGTGCGTCATGATGGAATCGATGAATGCTGCCACGCGCTGTCGCTCTTCTTTAGACTGTACCACGAACTGGTCCATGACCGAGGCGACAAACAGATACCCCACGTATTCATCCGTGCTCGTGGTGCCTTTCCAGTCCCATTCATCTTCCTGCGAGGGTCTCCAGGCATCGCCGTAATCCAAAATGCCCCTGCGCTCAAAGGTGCGCGAAGGAAAGCCCTTGAGCGGGTTCACCGTCAGCAGGCGCTCATACGACTCAAAAGACTCCCACACATAACGCCGTGCAATGGCTTCACCTGTGACGGCATAGCGGAAGGCCTGACTGCCCAGCCACAGCGAAGTCCACAGGCCGTCATTGTCATTGTCCACCGCCACGGCAGTGCGCAAGTCGCCCGGCGTGCCGTAGCTGATCTCGCACACCCAGCCAAACCGCTGATGATAGCGGCGGATATCGTACCAGGACGATATCCGCCGCTATCATCAGCGGTTTGGCTGGGTGTGCGAGATCAGCT
>WGED01000272.1 GCA_015492915.1 Cyclobacteriaceae bacterium | reverse complement strand
TTAAGATCACCAAAATCTACGTTCTGACATCCGACCACAGTGTGTAAGATCAGAACAAGTACGACTATATATTTTAAATTTTTCATATTCCTAATATTAATTAAAATGACAACCTGATATTAAAACCATAGCTCTTCGTGCCAGGCAATTGCCCGCCTTCGCCATAGGTCCTTGCAAGTTCTGAAGGATCCCATCGGTGTACGTTATCTTTGGCCACGGCAATTCTCCATATATTTCTGGCAACAAAACCGATCTGAACGCCTTTGATGAAATTAGACTCAAACAACCTGGCAAAGTCATAACTCAGGCTCAGTTCGCGCAGTTTAATATAACTGGCATCATGGATGAAAGGCTCAGCCAGTCTGTTAGCATACCACTGGGTGAAATAAGAAGTTGCTTCTACGTAATCATCATAAGGATCGCCATTTTCCGTAACACCCACAACATGCACACCACCACCATCAGCAACGGCATCACGTACGTTGTTTCCTTTGTCATTAAGTGCTGCAGTTTCTTCGAGCAGTCCTGAATACTGACCCCAGTTTTCACTGAGTGAGAAGAACTTACCTCCTTTTTGATAATCCATTGATGCTATCAGGGTTATCCCTTTAAAACCGAATGTATTGATGATACCACCGGTGTAATCAGGTAATACTGATCCGAGGAATTGATTCTGAACAGTAGCATATTTACCATTAGGCTGAATAACGATGTTACCCTGGTCGTCTCTCTTGAAGCTGGTACCTCGTAACTGTCCCCACTTATTTCCTAATTCGGGCTTCCTGAAAAAGTGTTAAATCATTCATATACAGCAAATTAATCAATGATATAAGTGGTAAGAATGCACGGTTTTTATTAGATTTAGTAAAAAAACAGCGCATTTTATGGTTAAATATACAAGCGAAAAACAGTTAGTGATACCCGGCTTTGAATCTGGGTTTATAAAAAATCTGAATGCGGAAAACCGCTGGGTAAAGTTGTCCAGGCTCATACCGTGGGATGAACTGGCGGGGCAATATATCAAAGCGATGCGTGAAGATTTTGGTCGTCCGGCCACCAATCCGCGTATTGTGATCGGCAGCCTTATTATCAAACATCTGTGTGGGTTTAGCGATGAACAGACCATTGAGCATATTAGCGAGAATGTCTACATGCAGTATTTTTTAGGCTATGAAGGGTTTAACGACAAACCGCCCTTTGATGCGACGTTGTTTGTCAGGATACGCAAGCGGCTTGGCCTGGAAGCCTTTGAAGAGATGAACAGGCGTATTCTGGAATTGGCAGGTCTGATAGAAACACATAAAAAGGAAGATGACGGAGATAAAAGCGATAGCAAGACAAACAAAGAAGCCGGGAGTGGACCCATAACCCATAAAGGCCGGTTGCTCATCGATGCCACGGTATGCCCGCAGGACATCAAATACCCCACTGATTTGGAATTGCTCAGCGATGCGCGGAAAAAATCCGAAGAACTCATAGATATGCTTTATGAGAAAAAACGTCACGGCAAAAAGCCCCGTACGGACCGCAACAAGGCCAGGGAAGAATTTTTGAAAGTAGCAAAAAAGAAAATAAAGGGTAAAAAGGAAGTCAGAAAAGCCCTTCGCCGTCAGTTGAGTTATCTGCGAAAGAATATCAATAGTATTGACGGGTTGCTTGACAGTTATGAGAAAATACCGTTAAAACAGAAAAACTACAAATATTTGCTGGTCATCCGGGAAGTATACCGCCAGCAGAAGGAGAAATACAAGAGCAACTCAACGCGGATACCGGACAGGATTGTGAGCATACACCAGCCGCACGTACGTCCGATGGTACGGGGTAAGGCGTCGGCAAAAACAGAATTTGGTTCGAAGCTAACTTTGTCATTGATAAACGGATACTCGATATTGGAAAAGCTCTCCTGGGATGCCTATCACGAAGGCAGGGACCTGATAGAAATTGTCAAGGGTTACAAAAAGGCGTTCGGCTATTACCCCAAAGAAGTGGCAGTGGATAAAATATTCATGGGCAGGGAAAACCGGAAATCTCTTAAAGAACTGGGTATCAAACTGATAGGCAGGCCATTGGGCAGGCCGCCAAAAGGGGAAACATTTGAAGACCGGGCTGGTATCAGGAACCCGGTCGAAGGCAAATTCGGGCAGGGTAAGCGTGCCTACAGGCTGGGCAGGGTATTTGCAAAGCTCAAAGATACATCGGAGAGTTGGATCGCTGCGTCCTTTTTTGTGATGAACCTGTTAACGTTGGTAAAACAATGCCAACATTTTTGGCTCTATACTAAACCAGGTCTTTTATTCATAACATTCAGGCTCAGGGCTAGGATGTTTATACGTAACATCCTGATAAAGCAGCCCAAAATTTCGGGGTTGGTAGTCTCGGAGCCCTGACTTTTTCAGGAAACCCTATTTACAGACCATCATTGTTATTGGGAGACCGTGAAGAACACAGGGCAGGGGAGAAAGCCGGAGAAATGATGTTTAAAATTCTCAACCCTCTCCTCATCGGACCACTCAAAAAATACAAACCCATCCATGCAGAGGTAGTTGCCCGGGCGATGCTCAGAAAATCACTCGAAAGTCATGAGAAAACAGCGATTATTTCATCGGATATCCTGCAGAGGCTCGGTGGAGTCTTATAAAAACTATTTTTCTTTTCCCCTAATCCCGTCTCCCGGTAATACCGGGAAGGAAAGATAGGGGGATAGAACTGGCATTCAGAAAGAAATTTCAAACTGTTCGGTATTGGAATCCATTATTTTTCCTTTCTCACATTTCAATATCCTGCCGGGATAATTTTTGATGATCGTATAGTCGTGTGTGGCCATCAATATTGCCGTGCCGCTTTTATTGATATCGAGAAAGAGTTTGAAGATGCCGTCCGACACTTCGGGGTCCAGGTTGCCCGTTGGCTCATCGGCGATCAGCAGCACGGGTTCGTTGATCATGGCACGCGCTATCGCCACCCGTTGTTGTTCGCCGCCTGAGAGCTGATGCGGCATTTTGGTATCGACCGAGCCCAATCCAACCTGCATTAGCACTTCGGCAAGTCGTTTTTTCATTTTGGTTCTGTCTTTCCATCCCGTAGCCTTCATAACAAAATAAAGATTTTCGGCTACAGACCGGTCTTCAAAGAGTTGAAAATCCTGGAAAATGATGCCGAGCTTTCTCCGGAGCAATGGCACCTGTTTTTGTTTGATCGTATGTAGATCAAATCCGGCAATAGTGATCTCGCCAAGCCTTAGCGGCAGATCGGCATAAAACGTCTTGAGGAGCGATGATTTGCCGCTGCCCGTGCGTCCGACGAGGAATACGAGTTCGCCTTTTTCGATTTCAAAATTCAGATCGCTCAGGATGGTCTGATTTTCCTGAAAAATACTTACATCTTTTACCCTTACGATGGGTTCGGTTGAAAAGGTCATGCTATAATTCCAGTTTTTGAAGTTTGCCGAAAGGCAGATGTTTAACGATCTCTTCCAGTTGTTTTTCTTTGCCCTCGAGGCCAAATTTCTCCAGATTCCTGAACGGCCGCCCTTCCCGATAGCTGAAATAGCCGATCAGCATAAAATCATCATCCCTCAACTGGATATAGTTGGGGATCTTCTTTTTACCTTTCACCTTGAAGATATACATCGTAACGGACTGTTCTGTCAATCTTGCAGCGTCAAAATTAAGTAAAAGTTTGGGATTAAAAGAAAGAGGATAAAAAAATGGCAAATCGGATATCGCACCGCTACAACCGCCTACCCTTGCTTCCTTCCGGACCTGGGGGAGTTCGGCAGGAGCTGGTCGTATCGATTTGCCGTTGCAAAGTTACGGAGAATAAACGGCATGACAAAATAATGATTTTTAATGATGGCCGGTAATGCTATGTCGTATGGGGGTTCCGCGATTATACTTTGATATATGCCGATTGGTCGTTGTAATTTGAATCAACCTGTGTAACCTGCATTATGCATATAAAGTCAGCGATGGG
>WGED01000271.1 GCA_015492915.1 Cyclobacteriaceae bacterium | reverse complement strand
TGAAACACCCAAAACCGGTCGTAATGAACCTTGCCCCTGTGGCAGTGGAAAAAAATATAAAAAGTGTTGTTTGAATATAGGGAAATAATAATACGGATATTAACCTGGTAAATCATTCCATTGAATAAATAATGTAGCGCCTTCACGGGCATGTGGATTGAAATGGCGATAACAACTCCGTGGTCAATGTGACAACGGAAGGTATTGCATTGGGTTAGAAAAGGGGAGGGATGTTTTACAGTGGAAGGTTCTGACAATGGATTCATTGCGCATAGACGCAAGGATGGAGTAGAGCAGTCACTTGCAAGTCATTTGACGGAAGTAGGCGAAATTTCTGCTCAATTGGCATCGAAATTTGGTGTTTCTGATGCAGGAAAGTTGACAGGCTTACTTCACGATATGGGTAAGTTCAGCTCAGATTTTCAATTGTACATAGGTTCGGCCACCGGGAAGATTAATCCCGACGAAGATGATTATGTAGATTACCGAGGATTAAAAGGAAAAATTGACCACTCAAGTGCTGGTGCTCAATGGGTGTGGGAGCGCTGTCAGGGGTGGGGGCCTCAGGGACAACTGGTTGGCCAAATATTAGCGCTGTGTATAGCATCTCACCATAGTGGTTTGATCGATTGCCTGAAACCAGAGGGTGAGAATGGCTTTTTGGCCAGAATGGGGAAGCCGGATAATAAAACCCATAAAAATGAATCGCTGAATAGTGCGCCAGAACACTATATTGAAGAATTGAATGTTCTACTCAATAAAGAATTTATTCAAAACGTATGGGATCAATTGAGTCTTATTGCCCAAACACCTAATCAATCCATCAGATTATTCAATATTGGGTTTTTTAGCCGAATGTTATTTAGCTGCTTGATCGATGCAGACCGTATAAATAGCGCAGATTTTGAATATCCTGAAAACAAAGAGCATAGAAATAATGCGCCAGTTGATTGGGGCGTACCAATCAAACGACTAGAAAAAGCCATCAGTGAATTTGATGGTGAAAAGCCTATAGATGAATTACGACGAAATATTTCTAATACTTGTCGTGAGCGCGCAAAAGATGCACAAGGTATTTATACGCTAACCGTTCCTACAGGGGGTGGAAAAACCTACGCCAGTTTGCGTTATGCCCTGCATCACGCTCAGCAGCACAAGCTGGATCGAATCATCTACATTATCCCCTTTACTTCCATTATCGAGCAGAATGCAACAGCTATCAGAGAGGTAATTGAATCTCCAGAAGACACTTTCCCTTGGGTGTTAGAACAGCATTCCAACCTTGAGCCGGAGCAACAGAACTGGCATAGCAAGCTGGTGAGCGAAAACTGGGATGCACCTATCGTGATGACCACGATGGTTCAGTTTCTTGAAGTGCTCTTTTCAGGGGGTACAAGAGGCGCGAGAAAAATGCACCAATTGGCCAACACGGTATTGATCTTTGATGAGATTCAAACGCTGCCCATTAACTGTACCCATCTCTTTTGCAACGCATTAAATTTTCTCACCAACTATTGCAAAACGACTGCGTTGCTTTGCACTGCGACACAACCGCTACTTGATAAGCTAAAGTCTCCCGAGAAAGGCCAGTTGACTATTCCGCCTGAAAATGAACTGGTCAGTAATGTACCCAAATTGTTTAAAGATTTAGAGCGTGTAAAACTGAGCAACAAAGTCCGCCCGGAAGCCTGGACAACCGCGCAAATTGCAGAACTTGCATTGCATGAGTTTAGAGCGCTTGGCAGTTGTTTGATTATCGTTAATACAAAAGCCTGGGCGCAGCAGCTTTATCTCGAAATACAAACCAGTGATGGCATTGATAAAGATTCGCTATTCCAGTTAAGCACTAGCCTTTGTCCTGCGCATCGTAAGGCGATCTTTGCAAGAGTTAAAGAACGATTGAAGAAAAATCAACCCGTATTGTGTATTAGCACCCAATTGATTGAAGCAGGTGTCGATGTGGATTTTGCGTCGGTTATACGCTTTCTTGCAGGGCTGGATTCTATCGCACAGGCAGCCGGGCGATGCAATCGAAATGGTTTGCGCAAAGAATCAACGGTGCATGTGGTCAATCCCGATGAGGAGAAAATTGACCTGTTAAAAGATATCAAAGTGGGTAGGGATAAAGCGCAACGTGTGATGAATGAGGGGTTTGAGAATTTACTGGCTCCCGATGCGATCAAGCAGTACTTTAATTATTATTTTTATGACCGGGACAAGGAGATGAGTTATCCAGTTCTGGCTGAAAAACTAGGGAGGGATGATGATTTGTTCAGTCTGTTAAGTTGCAATAAATTAAATACTGGCCGAAATAATAATACATTACTGCTTCAGCAGTCTTTCATGACAGCAGGTAAGGCATTCAAAGCCATTGATTCACCAACACAAGCCGTTATTGTTCCTTATGGTGAAGAGGGTAAGTATTTAATTGCAGAGCTGGGGCGGGTTGCAAAAGAGTTTGATGTGAAAACCTATCGAGACCTGCTAAAACAGGCTCAAAAATTCAGTGTTAACGTATTTCCTAATGTATGGAAGCAATTACAAAACGAAGATGCTGTTCATGAAATACAACCCGATGAAGGCATCTATTACCTCAATGAAAAGTATCATAGTGACGAGTTTGGCCTGTCAGTTACACCATGTAATAACATGAGTTTTCTAGGAGTTGATTAAATGCATGATAAACCCAAAAATAGCATCAGTTTCAAGGTGCATGGCCGGTACGCCCTATTTACTGATCCGGTAACCAAGATTGGTGGTGAGAAGTGTTCTTATCATTTGCCTACCTATGAAGCCATCAAAGGTGTGTTGAAATCCATTTACTGGAAGCCCTGTTTTATTTGGCATGTGGACAAGGTGAGAGTGATGAAATCATTGCGCACTCAAACCAAGGGGACAAAACCGCTGGTGTGGAGCGGCGGAAATAGCTTAGCCATCTATACCTTTTTGCATGATGTGGAGTATCAGGTCGAGGCACATTTTGAATGGAACGAGCATCGCCCTGAACTGGCTAAAGATCACATTGATGGCAAACACTTCGCCATTGCCAAACGCTCAATTGAACGCGGTGGTAGGCAGGATATCTTTCTGGGGACGCGTGATTGTCAGGCCTATGTAGAAGCTTGTGAGTTTGGTGAAGGTCAGGGCGCTTATGACGACATAGATGAGCTAGGTTTTGGCTTGATGTTTCATGGCTTTGATTACCCCGATGAGACGGGAAAGAATGAGTTGTACAGTCGTTTTTGGAATGCCACTCTTAAGAAAGGTGTTCTTGAATTCCCACGACCTGAGGTGTGTACAGTAAGCCGTTTTATTCGCCCCATGTTACCTAAACAGTTTGAAGACGGTGACAATTTTCAGTCTGTGGAAATTGAGGAGGCGCGTTTATGAGCTGGATGGTGAAGTTGTATGAGACCTATGATAAGGCTCTTAGCAATTCAGAGTTGCCAAATTATCCTGCCCCCTATTTTCATGCTAAGGAAGGGTGCCATATTGAAATTACAATAGATGATAAAGGTTGTTTCAAATCGGGGCAAAGCCTAGTTACTGAAATAAAGTACGGAAAAAAAATTAATTATAAAAAAACTAAAACCATTATTCCAATAACGCCAAAAAGTTTGACTGGTAGAACAAGTGGCCCTGCCCCTTATCCACTAGCAGAGAAATTACAGTATATAGCGAAGGATTATGCTGCTTATGGCGGGATTAAAGCACCCTATTTTTCACACTATGTTAGTAAACTACAGAAATGGGCAAATCATGAACAATATAGCCATTGGAAAGTAAAGGCCATTTTAGAATATGTAATGAAAGGAACAGTAATAGAGGACTTAGTCGGAGCAAGGCAGTTGTTTGTGACTGAAAGTGATAGCAAACCTGAACTAATTACAAAATGGAAAGATCAGGCAGAAAAGGGAGCGATAAAACCTCCTTTAATTCAATCGATAACTGGGGGTGAGCAAGGAAATGCAATTATTCGCTGGGTAGTTCAAAAAGAAGGAGAAGCAAATGACACGACTTGGGAAGACAATGAACTAATTGAATCATGGCAATCATATGCGTCCTCAATTTACGAAGAAAATGGATTTTGTCAAATACTCGGTCGAGATGCCTTTCTTACTTCAACTCACCCAAAGGCAATTTATCCACAAGCTATAAATGCAAAGCTTATTTCAATGCCCACTGATAAGGGCTATTTAACCTATCAAGGAAAGTTCACAAATGATTCTCAACCAGTTGGGATTAGCTTTGAAGCCTCACAAAAGGCACATAATACCCTTCGCTGGTTGATTGAACGCGGACAGGGAAAATTTTTGGGGATATCCAAGGGAAATAATCGACAGGCGGTTATTGTGTCTTGGGCGATATCAGGAACTGATACTCCTCACCC
>WGED01000270.1 GCA_015492915.1 Cyclobacteriaceae bacterium | reverse complement strand
TCATATTTCAGATTTTTTTAATAACCTTTTTTCTTAAAAGGAATGACTCACCTGCAATTTATTCCCGGGAACTATTTGATTTATACTTTTTTATGAATTAATTTCATTTAAGATTATCAGTGATAACAACAATATTGACAAATATGTAGGCAAATAAGGCAAGCATCAATGTAAAATCAATTACTTTTTTTAATAGTTAATTTAATTTTTAATCGTAAAGCTTTTCATGTTTAAACCATGATTATTTTTTAAGTGAGATTTATTAAGTGATAACACATCTGTTTTAACCACGTGTGTTAATTTTTTCAACCAAATAATCCAAAACCATGAGAATCACAGACAAACTAATCTTTTTGCAGTTATTACTGCTGGCCAGCTCTTTATCATTTGGGCAAGGCTTATTAAACAGCCACCATGATTTTACTACGGCTTCCTGGAGTGGGGAGGCGTGTTTACCATGTCATACTCCTCACAACGCCAACATGGAAGTGCCGAATTCCCCTTTGTGGAATCATGAGTTGAGTATTGCCACCTTTCAGGTTTATAGTAGTCCATCCCTGGATAGTTATCCCGGGCAGCCAACGGGGCATTCGAAACTTTGTTTCTCTTGCCATGACGGGACAGTTGCTATTGAAAACCATAGTGGTATTACAGACGGATCCAGATATGCAGGATTTGGAAATCTGACTACCGATTTAAGAAATGATCATCCTATTTCTTTTGAATACAGTGTTGAGTTAGCGGCAAAAGATGGACAGTTACACGATCCGGAAACCACACCCTCCGGCTTGGGGGGAACAATTGCGACTGATCTTCTCGAGAATGGTTTCATGCAGTGTACTTCCTGTCACGATCCGCATATCTCAAGAAATACGCAGGGATGTGTAGGGTGCCATGTTAATATACCGGGCAGGCCAGTGCCTTTATCATTGAGGAAATCGAATGAAAACAGCGCCCTGTGCCTGACCTGCCATAAAAAATAAAGGTATACTATAAATTACTTGCGGGATTTTTTTGACTTCGGTTGAATACTTACACGCTTTTGTAAATTATTGTAACCATAAAATCAATTGTTTCTCATAAAGCTTGTGTACTGACCGCCAGTGTACTCCGGGCAAACCTGTGGACCATAGGCTCTTTGATCATGGAGGCTACCTCGATCATCGGATAGCCAAAATCCTGCACCGCCTTGCCGCGGATGCGGTAGAAACCCTTGCCCCGGAAAGGAAACTTTTTGGCAACATCGGGAAAATGCGTGGTGTCGAACACCTCCCCGTGCCTGTCGAGAAAGGTGCCAAAATGCATGAGTTTATGATCTTTGGTGTGGGTGTTTTTGGTGGTCATCAAATAGCCGACGATCTCGATGATTTTGCCTGTTCGTGAAAGCAGATCTGCAGTCGTTGCGTCTCCAAAATTGTTGCTCTGTAACAGCAGAAAAGGGTCGCACAATGGAAAGCCAAGCAATTCCATCTCATCAAAGGCATCTTCGAACGGTCGTTTTTCCAGTTCGGGCACTTTATAGGTCTTCGGTGGGGCAAACATTTGCATGGAATGCCTGACGTCTTTCTTTTCGCCAAACAGCAGCTGCGCCTCCCACAGCAGCGTGCGCTTGGACTTGCCCGTGAAGCGAAACGCCCCCGCCCTGATCAGGATATTGAGCTGTTCGGGCCCCACCGGCAACCGGCGCACAAAATCTTCCATGCCCTCAAATGGCCCGTTGGCTTGTCGCTCTTTGGGGATGGCCTCTCCGAGCCGGCGCTCGAGGCTCTTGATGTGTATGAATCCGACATATATTTTCTTGCCGTCGAGCCGTGTGAGGTAGTCGCTGTGATTGGCACAAGGCGCTTTGATGATACCCCCCGCTATTCGCGCTTCGTGGAAATAAAATTCCGTGCGGTAAAAACCTCCGAAGTTATTGATGACGCCAACCATAAATTCAAGTGGATAATGTGCTTTGAGCCAGAGGCTCTGATAACTTTCCACAGCATAGCTGGCCGAATGGGCCTTGGAGAAGGAATAACCCGAAAAGCTTTCGATCTGTCGCCATACCTCCTGAGTGATTTTTTCCGGATAGCCTCTTTCACGGCAATTATCAAAGAATTTTTGTTCTACCCGTTTGAACTCCTTTCTCGACCTGAACTTGCCCGACATGCCACGCCGCAATATGTCCGACTCAGCGAGTGAGAGCCCTGCAAAATGATGCGCCACCTTGATCACATCTTCCTGATACACCATCACGCCGTAGGTCTCTTTCATCAGCTCACCCATCTTCGGATGGATGTATTCGAACTTCCCGGGGTGATGATGGCGGTGAATGTATTCACGCATCATGCCTGAGCGTGCCACACCCGGCCTGATAATAGAGCTGGCAGCTACCAGCGTCGCATAGTTGTCGCACTGCAGCTTCGACAGCAGCATGTGCATGGCAGGCGACTCGATGTAGAAGCATCCCATGCATCTACCCTGGCGAAGCAAATCATTGACTTTAGGATCATTTTTGAATTCAGTTGTACGGCTGATGTCGATCTTCACGCCCCGTTCTTTTTCGATCATTGCAACAGCATCCTGAATATGACCAAGGCCCCGCTGACTGAGGATATCAAATTTGTGAATGCCCATGTCTTCGGCGCCGTACATGTCGAAATGGGTGATGGGAAAGCCTTTGGGCGGGATCTCCGTGGCCGAGTAGGCATATATAGGTTTTTCGGTGATTATGATGCCACCCGCATGGATCGACAGGTTGTTGGGGATGTCTTGCAGTCTGTCGGCATAACGGAAGATGAGCCTTGTAATTTCGTCCCTGTCGCGTGTTTCGAAAGGATGATCGACGATATGGTCGATCTCACTTTTCGGCAGACCGAACACTTTACCCAGCTCACGAATGATTGACCGACCCTGGAAAGTGTTGTAGGTAGCCAGAAGGGCGGCATGTTTTGTCGAATATTTATCGAGGATATAGGCAATGACTTCGTTGCGGTGTTTCCATGAGAAATCAATATCGAAATCAGGGGGGGCGCTACGGTGGGGGTTGAGAAAACGTTCAAAATACAGATCGAGCTCAATTGGGTCGACTTCCGTGATGCCGAGGCAGTAAGCAACCATACTGTTGGCACCACTGCCACGGCCCACATGTGGAAAATTTTTATGTCTGGCAAATTCAACGATATCCCGTGAGATGAGGAAATAAGCCTCGAACTGCTGTGCCGCGATCACATCAAGCTCATGGAGCAGGCGCTGCATTGCCCTGTGGTCGTGCTGTTCATAACGATGTATGAAGCCCTCCAGCGCGTATGACTGCAGCAGGGCATGGTCTTTTTTATTACTTTCTGCAAAGGTCTTTTTGTTTTTCGGAACACCGAAATCAAAATGGATGTGGCAACTGTCGAGCAGGGTTTTGGTGTTGGCGATGATCTGCGGGTATTGCCAAAAATACCCGGCCAGCTTAGCCTCGGGCATCATGACTTCATCAGGATGGGCCTCCAGCCGTTTGTCGAGCTTGCTGAGCACGGTATTGTGCCCGATAGCCATGAGCAGGCGGTGGGTGATATAGCTTGCTTTGTCCCTGAAAGTGACGGGGTGCAGCACTACCAGCTTGTGCATGTGCTCCCCGCATGGCGAAGAGCGTATTTTCATCACATCCTTGATTTTGACGCCGATGAATTCATTTTCGCGCAGTCTGTCGACATTGCAGGTGCTGAAAGGGTAAATGATATATGCCCGGCTGAACTCCGGGGTCGTGGATGGTAACGGTATCTCCGAAGCATTGTGATACGACAAAAACCTGTTAAGTTCCTCAAAGCCATCATTGTCTTGTGCTATGCCGATATAGAGCATCTTGTCGTCGTCGCGAAATTCGATGCCAAGGGCGATTTCCAAGTCGTATTCGCCCCGGTTTTCATTACATATCCGCATCAGTTCGATATAGCCCGAGGTATTGTTGATATCGGTCAACACCAGTTTGTGCACATCGTTTCTGCGTGCTTCGTCAAAGAGCTCCTGGGGGCTTAGCGTACCATAGCGAAAACTGAAGTATGAATGACAATTAAGATACATTATTAACAAATTTATCGAATACTAATATATTTAGCACTAAAAATATTAGTAGCTTTTATTATGATTATGAGAAAACAGCTATTTTGGCAGGTGGGGATTGTGACAGGGCAGCAGTTCTGAAACCGGAATCCTAATCCCGAGGATCGCATGGATAGCAACTCATGAAATATTTTAGAAAGTTTTTGCAGTGTTGCAC
>WGED01000269.1 GCA_015492915.1 Cyclobacteriaceae bacterium | reverse complement strand
TTTCGAAGGTCGGTACTTCCAGCATCCCCGTCGGGCGGGAAAAGGAACGCAATCCGCTCGGGCACTGGGGGCACCGCAGGTTGCAGGCCGTCGTCGGCTCGACGGAGATGCTCACCGGCAGGGCAGGGTGTACGGGCGAACCCGTCCGAAGCATTCGGTGGTAACCGTAATAATTCGCCCAGGCATTGTGTAGCCTTGATCGGCTGAGTTTTTTTATAAAATTAAGGCCGTTCCTTACCGTGCTCCCCATAGTCTCTTTTCAGTTGTCAGACGATAAAATTAAGAAAAGGAGACGCATTTCATGGGAAATACGGCATTTCATTTTCGCGAATGGCTGGCAGGGGCCCGGAGGGCATGATTTTGAAATGTCCTGTATCTCTTTTCGGATAAAATATGGGTATGATTTGGATACGGTTTTTTTCTGAAAGAAGTAATCGCTTTTGCAAAGACGGCCCTCGATTCAGGGCGATTAAATTGATTTATCGACTATCGTCACAGGCTTGAAGAACACAATCCGTACCGCTTCGACCATAAGAATAAGTGCCAGGATGAGTAGAATAAAAGAAATGATGCCGATGGTCGTAAAGCCTGCCTGATAGATGAGCTGGCCCAGTGCCCATAATGTCATGCCGAGCATGAAAACCATGGGTATGGCGATGAAATACACCTTTTTGCCTTTCTTCTTTTGCCACACATAGACCACCAGCAATGTGAGCCCCGCCAGCAACTGGTTGGTGGAGCCAAACACAGGCCATACTGCTTTCCACGCAGGGATGGGATTGCCCTTCGAATCGTACAGGGTGATGAAGGTGAAGATCACGGGCATGATCATGGTGATGAATGTGGCGATAAATCTTGACGAGGGGTGATTGATGTTGAACAACTCTTCAAAAATATATCTCGCCAGCCTCGTCGAGGTGTCGAGCGTGGTGAGCAGAAATGTGGAAACAGCCAGAATACCAAATGATACGCCGATTTCTTGTGGTACGCCGAAAATCGAGAAAAATTTCCCTATACCCGCACCGAAAATTGCGAGAGGGGCTTCCTTGATAATCGTATCATTTTTGGCGAGCATAGCCACGGTAAAGAGCGCGATCACTGCCACCAACCCTTCGATGAGCATGGCGCCGTAACCGATCGTTCGCGCATCGGATTCCTTGTTCAGTTGTTTGGAGGTGGTGCCTGAAGCTACGATGGAATGGAATCCCGAGATAGCGCCACAGGCGATGGTGATGAACAGGATGGGGAAAAGAGTGCCCCTGTCAATATCGGACCATGTCGTGAAGGCGGGATACTGAAAACCATAGCCTCCGAAAAGAATGCCGATAAACGCCCCGATGATGGTGGCATACAGCAAGAACGACGAAAGGTAATCCCGAGGCTGCAGCAGCACCCACACGGGCGAAATCGCAGCGACAGAAGCGTAAATAATCAATACTACATTCCAGAACCTGCCCGGATTAGTTTGTGCAAAGGCAGGAAGCATTTCATTGATGATGGGATATTGCTCACCCAGCCAGACGCCAAAAAAGACCAGCGGTATAAAAATAAGCGATCCCCACAGCAGGGGTAGTTTAAATTTGTACAACGCCATCCCTAACACAATGGCGAGGAAAATGAATTGAATGGACGATGATGCCACCTCACCATGGGTCACAAATGTAGTGGAAGTGAGATCGATGAAAACGATCAGTACATAAACCATTGTAAGCCAGATGAAAATGAGAAACAGTTTGTACGACAATGGTGTCATGTATTCTCTTGAGATCTCGGCGATGGACTTGGCCTTGTGCCGTATAGAGGCGATCAGTGCCGAAAAGTCATGCATGCCGCCTATGAAGATCGAGCCGATAATCACCCATAAAATGGCGGGCAGCCAGCCAAAAGCCGCAGCGCCGATGATCGGCCCCACAATAGGCCCTGCACCTGCTATGGATGAGAAATGATGCCCGAGCAGTATGGCTTTTTTGGTAGGCACCCTGTCCACCCCGTCGTAGTCGGTGTGACTGGGCGTTTCGTGTTTGTCACTGATCTCATAATGGCGATTGAGAAAAC
>WGED01000268.1 GCA_015492915.1 Cyclobacteriaceae bacterium | reverse complement strand
CAGATGTGTATAAGAGACAGGCCTCACGGACTTGCCCCAGGTGTCCTCGTTTTCATTTTCATCAATAAAAAATTTGATCGCCCTCATAGAATTTCCGGCTACCAGGTAACCTTCGTACATGATCATAAAGGCATTTTCATAACCCTTGAACTGCTCCCCCGCCAGCATAGAGGGCAATTCCGGATAGGTGATCTGCACGATTGGAATATTATTGTAAATATCAATATAAACCGTGTCGTCCTTTTCTTCTGCCAGTTTCATCGCAAACCGGTTCATCTCTTCCATAGCTTTGTCTTTGTCGCTGACAGAGACAAAAAACAATTGCTCGGGCTGATCTTTTCCCGGCGTCTCAAGAATGGCATTGGCCGCCTCGTCGCCGACCCAGTCAAACTCCAAATCATACTGCTCATCAAAATCCAGGGCCTGCTGCAACAGGTCATTTTTAGTCGCGGACCAAATCCTGAACAGTTGATCATGCCATTTTTTAAAATCACTGAAGGTGACATGGTAGAGCAAGGCGGTATTGTTGGGCAGGTAACGCGTCATTTTCACTTTGCCGGGATTCTGTCCTTCAAAAGCGGACAACAGGCTGTTGTGCTTATTCAGACTTACCGTACTCACGCCGTTAAGCAAAATCTCATGATCCGTGACTTTAAGATCCAGGAAGGTATTGTCTGCAAAATTGGAGATATTCTGAAACGATCGGGCATGGTCTTCTTTCAAAAATACAGCGATCAACCGATACAATCGCCTGAAGTCGAGGTAGATGTTGCCTTCATCATTTTCCAGTTTTGAAATGCCGTCAAGCGCGGTGATATGTTGTTGGAAATTATCAGTGAATTTATCCGTGATATTCCGTACCACATCCTCCACGAGAAAAGGTGTAAAGCTGCCAACCACGATATCCCTGTACACAAACCATGTGAAAGTTTCCTTCGTGGACTTATTGATGATTTCCATGAGTTCGAAACCTTTATACGTGCGGGATTGAGCGACGAGGGTATGCTTTTTCAGAATGCTCTGTCTCAGTTTGTCGAAGGCTGCCCTGCCTGTAGCATCTTTCAGATCAAGGATAAAAAGAAAATCGAAAAGGTCGGAAGATGTGACATGGGCCGAGACGATCAACCGCCTGTTTCTGAACAACCTGTCGAGCCATCCCTCTTTACCGGATAAGCTGTCCGCCTCGATCAGGTCTGCCTCCCATGCATGGAAATAAGGCATTTTTTTCAATGTCTTCCACACAGGCTTATCCACTATCCTGTTCCAGCTCTCAATCAGATTGCTATGCTCGTAAGCCATAATGGCATTGGAAGGAACAAGAAGCCATGGGTCTATGGATTTTTGACGATAATAGTGCAGATAATAATATACGCCTCCGGCGATTAAAATGACAGCAAGAAGTAATCCGATTCCCTTTTTCAAATCCTCAAGATTTTAACCTCTGAATATATAAATTAACCTGTATTATTCACATAAAGCCTGCGATTTATGAAACAAAGAATTGGTTGGCTGATATTCACAAAAAAAATCTCCGTTTTTTCATAGCCTGAATTCGGTGGTTGAAAAAATCCACAGTGAAACATCAATTCTTTGCTCATCGGTGCTTTCCGCGTATCAATGATTATCTCCCCGAATATCCGGGTTAATTGTTTGCTGTGCTATGGAATGGCCTGTGCGCGGGACATTATTTCATCGATTCGTTCCCAAATCATATCGAATCTCAAAGAGATCGCCCCGGAAGTCACAATTTTAGAGCAATAAAAATGATTTTTCAAATGCAGGCCGTGTTTTAATTGTGCTTTTTTACTTACTTGTTCATGAAGTGTTCTCATTTCCCAAACTAACAAAAATGGAGGCTGAAAACTTTGAAATAAATGCCGGGGGAGGCATAAAACTCTTTTGCACTTCCTGGAATCCCGACGATCAGCCCAAAGCGGTTTTATTCATCGTGCACGGGCTTGGTGAGCACACCGGACGCTATGAAGAAATGGCAGAAATTTTCACGCAAAAGCAACTGGCGGTCTTTGGTTACGACCATCGCGGCCACGGACGCTCAGGTGGAAAACGCGGACATGCCTCCTCGATCGACCAATTGCTTGAAGACCTGGAGCTGGCATTGATGAAGTGCCGGAGCCTCCATATCGGCATTCCGTTATTTCTATACGGCCACAGCATGGGCGGTCAGGTGGCGGCCACCTATCTCAACAGCGTGAAGTCAAAAGAGATCAGCGGGGCCATTATTTCATCTGCGTGGTTCGGCCTCGTTTCGCCCCCGCCATCATGGCAAATCGCATTGATCAAAAAACTGGCGCATGTTGCCCCTTCCGTCACCCTGTCCAATAAGCTCGATCCCGCTTTTATTTCGAGTGTGCCTGAGGAAGTGGAGCGATATAAGCAGGATGACCTCGTACATGACCGTATATCTTTTGCGCTTTTCAAATCATTGTTTTTCAATGGATTATACCTTAAAGACCATGCGCAGCCGGCCCGGATGCCCATGCTGGTCTGTCATGGTGATCAGGATAAAATCACATCTATCGAAGCAAGCAGGCAGTATAAGGAAGGACTGGGTGAAAAGGCGGAATTTAAAATCTGGGAAGGGGCATTCCATGAATCACACAATGACCATGACAAAAAGCGGGTGATGAATTATTATGCGGACTGGGTGCTGGGGAAATTGTCTGAATAATTTTCAGGTGCCGGATGCCAGGCAATTCTTAAGTCAGATATCTCTCCCTGCCGTGTATACCGGTTTGAATCTATGGCGGAAAGGGTTAATCATTATTCGATATTCAAATGATTGATGATTAAAGTGCTAAATGCGATTTATTAGGGCGAGAATGATCATTTTATCATAAACCGTAATATCAAAGCCACAACTCACAAGCCCAACTTTTTGAATACAAGCTGTTTCCTTCCGCCTTTTTCTTTCAGTTCGACGATCAACCGCCCGTCATCTATTTCAAAATTGGCAAAAGTTTCATAGCTGTTTTTTTCCGCGGGCAACCAGGTCACAT
>WGED01000267.1 GCA_015492915.1 Cyclobacteriaceae bacterium | reverse complement strand
TCATACTACTACTGCCGCCGAAGCAATGGTGGGCAAGTGCCTGAGAAGAATGCTGTATTTAGAAAAATCCAGGGATGGAAGAAAAGTCATTTTCGATTTTATCCGGAAAAATCAAACGGATTATAAGTTTATTCACAGCTTAGAAGAATACCCAGATCCGGTGATCTCTAAAATAGGTAATCGATTATCTGAAAGACAGTTGTACAAAGATGCGTTTAAATTGCAATTGGTTCCGGGCGATGAACTTCGGACGATGCTGTGTGAGCAATTCAGGGGAGATGAGAATTATATGAAGTGCATCGAACTGGAACGGTGCATTGCGGAAAAATGTGGCCTTTCTGAGGAGGACATTATTGTTTACTGTCATAACCCTGACATGTTTGGTTTTGACATAAAGCATATATTAGTGCTATTGCCCTCCTTCGAACTCATGGAATTTAATAAATTGCCTCGAGATGAATTTATTGAGGTTGATTCAATTAATAATATCCGGAAACACCATCATAGATTATGGGCCTTTTATGTATTTTGTGGAAATCGTTCGCCCGAAATGCTTGAAAGAGTCAGGAGCTTGTGTGCAAAAATTTTTAGCTCAAAAAAAGAGCTCAAATCCTTTCTGAAAAATCATGCTGGAAAGATTATCACGAAAAACGAGAAATCGGATTTTAAGGTATTTATTTCATATAGCCACATTGATAATAAAATTGCATCCAAATTAAAAGCGTCTTTAGAGGCAAAGGGTATAAGTGTTTTTCTGGCTGAAACTGAGTTGCGAGCGGGCCACCGTTGGCCTCGAGAGATCAATAATAATTTAAAGCAAAGCGATGGACTTTTGTTGATTTGGTCTAAAAATGCAGAAGATTCCGAATGGGTTGAAGCCGAAGTAACTTATGCCAGAAATAAGAAAAAGAAAATCATCATGATAAAAATGGACGATTGTGAGCTCCCTCCTTTGTTTTCTAATTTGCAAGCCATCGTTCATGAGAATTTGGATACTACCGTAAAAGAAATTCTTCGAGGGTTTGGTCTCATCTGATATTCCTGCCCGCCATTTTTTCCGTTATACATACGAATTCTCTCCCATGTGTACCGTTCGCAAAAACACCCAGAGGCTCAGCATCAGGCAATTACTCATCACGTAAGCTTCAAACCGGCGCCGCGCTTTATGATCGCGTTCGTCAATCAGCAGCGCACTGCTGATGGCTGCATGCTGGAATGTGACGGGTGCGTCATGCCACAGGAGCAGATCCACGGGCTTGAGAGTGGCGGGATACCCTTCTGCCCGACTTCCCCATCGTAAAAGCTGATCAAAATTGCCCTCTCGGGCATAAAAGTCCAATGGCACAAAACTCCCACATCTACGTATCGAACTTGATCATGTTCTCAAATCGAGCCGGAAAGATATGCAGCAACAATCGGTTCGTGAACCTCAAAAAAAAGATGCAGTTACCGTTTCCTGGTATCGATGTATTGACGGGGACGGGCCGTATTTATCCCTCAACGGTTGAATCAATAAATAAACAGAATGCCCTCAGGAATTTGGCACAGAATGGCTAATTATGAGTGAATGAAGTGGTGAAAAATGGCGTAAATTGCTTGCAAGAACACCCTTTCTCGCTAAAGGCGGTTGCTACGCCGTGGCGTTTATTCCGTACTGCATGGGGAGTTTCCCGCCATGACAGCTTTGGCCTGAATGGATCTATTGGCTGCGTACTATGGTTGACCCCTTTCAGGGTTTGCCACGACGGCGCTTCCATTATCCCGGGGTTCGCTTTGCGATCCCGCGCTGCGTTGTCCAACGTCTGCGGCGTTTTTTTCGATTTTTCGTCCATAGATACCCATCCGGCGAAAAACAAGTTCGTAGTGACGCCGTCAGGCGTTTAACAATAAAAGAATCGTTTCTCTCGCAGCGGCGCGGTGTGCGCAGAGAAAGGCGTCTCATGCAAAGGCGCCAGGTTTGTAGTGACGCCGTAAGGCGTTTAAAATGAAAGAATCCTTTCTCTTGCAGTGGCGCGGTGCACAAAG
>WGED01000266.1 GCA_015492915.1 Cyclobacteriaceae bacterium | reverse complement strand
GGTATATCAATATCCAAAAGCTTTTGGTGCTTGAGATATTTCATTGTTTCAAAAAATCTTTCTTCACTTAATTGGGTTATTTTCAGGTAATAATCCAATGCCCCTGGTCTTTCGGAATCAATTTTACGTGCTAACTCCAGCCCTTCCTCCCTTGTCATCAGTCCAGTACGCACATCCACACAGGCTTGAAAAGTGGCGCGCCCATAGCCTCTTTTTAAATAACAGGTAAAATCATGTACGCCAGCCATAATGCATTCGGCGCTTTTATAGCCCTTGAATGCGCCTTCCATTTCGGTTTCCTTCCATCCGTAATATTCCCTTATAAACTCTGTTTGACGTTCTTCATCCCAGAAAATATAATCCCCCAGATGTATACCGTACACGCCAACACGCTCAATTTCCTCCATAGAAGGGACATTAAACGGGTAAAGATCACGTTCTGTAAGATAACTACAAACCATCTCAGAGGGGGTCTTTTTTGCAGACACTTTTGTAAAATATTCTCTGTCAAATTTATGAACAGGATCTTTGTAAGAGGCGCGACCAGAAGATTCCGCAATAGATTCACCCCATATAAGCAAGGGAATATTGAACCTGACTGCCGCCTGCAAAGGAAATGCGCCCACACCAGAATGGCAATGCCAACAGGCATCACCAATGGTTTCCAAAGACCTTCGCGCAATGCGGTTAACCAGCCCTCTATTTGGCGTAAACAAGATATGATCCACATTAAATTCTTTTAATGCATTTTGTAAATTATATTCACCTGTTTCACTATACCAGTTATGACTAAAGGTAACTGCGAGAGGCTTCAGTCCATAAACATTGACAAGAACATGTAACTGATAAACACTGTCTTTTCCACCGCTTATCGGAATAATGCAATCATAATTATTTCCGGCACCGGCCTTGGCCGCGTCCAGTATTTTTCTAAGCTCACGCTCTCTTTCAACCCAGTCAATGTGTATCTTTTGTTCTGATGATTGACAGGCCTGACAAATACCCATTTCATCGAATTTAAGGCCCTCCTGGGTTTCCGGCATACAGCAACGTATACAATACTGAATACCCGAAAGTGGTTGTTTATCAGTTAAATATTTATTCATACAAACAACTCCAAGCCAGAAATTACGCAATTAGTGTGCTATTTTATTCTGTATTAATTCCGATATTTTCAGAATGCCCTTTTGTGGCAGAACACAAGAAGGAGCCCACGGCGGGATTGATGAAAAAACCTTTTTTCCTGCTGCCAATGCAATAACCATCGCATAAGTCTGACACCCAACAACCATATTTGACCATGCAATAGATTTGGCCAAATCAATTTCCCTATCAAGGGAAATATTTATATGTTTCTGTTCATTTATCCATTGATCATATTTACCCAAGGAGTCTGATGGATGAGGACGTAATCGAATAGATGGTTTATCACTGGCCCCCAGGATATTCAAATTATTGATAAAATAATTCAGCGCAATAAACTCGCCGGAAATTTTCCCGTTTCCCCAAGCATCACGAACGGGTTCAAGCAAATAGAGTATATTATCATTATCGGTAAATTCATTTGAATTTATTTCCTGTAGTATTTTTTCAAGATACACATTAGGTTTTTGAATCACCTCGACAGTATTAAATTCATTTTCAGCGATTATTTTTGCATCCACATCAGTAACCCATATTGTATCCGGCAATACCTCTATCCCATTGCGAATAAAACGATCACGATAGTTTGTCCAGTGATCAATTACCGCAATAGTCGGAATATTGCGCTGGCAGGCAATTTTCAATGCGTCATATTCCAGGTTACTGGCCCAGCCTGTTCCTGTAACAAGCATGTGCACACCATCCAGAAGCTCATCAATATTCCGGCACAGATGAATCTGTGTTGGGAAATTACCGGTCCACAGCTTTTCAGCGGGACCTTTAAGCAATAAATGCCAATTTCTCATTTCCTCAGGATATGTGGCCATACTCATACGTATCCAGGAAAAAATCAGGTTGGCGGCTCCCGCATCATGGCAAACCAATGCCAAAGGTGTCGGCAAATCATGTAGCACTGAATTTGGCATAATAAAGAATATCCACTGCTTTCGTATTAACTATTTCCTGTTTTTTTCGGGTAGCTTCGTGATGCATTCCGGAGCGTTCCAGTATTTTGATCATGGCATAATTGCATGCCAGCGTACCTGCTGTAATTTTACGAATACCATCACATTCAAGAAGCCAGTTTGTCAATGTATTCCAGGCGTCCAGCCCCAAACCTGAACCCCATACTGATTTTTCACCGAGTAAAATTCCAACATCCACTGTTTCGTGAAACCGGGATACATAGGCAGTCATTGTTCCTATGGGTTCTTCATCAGGTAAATGGCAAATACTGAGAAACAAATTATCGGTATTTTCAAATGAGGAAAAATAACGAAGACTGCTTTCATAACTATGTGTTAAAAAACGTTGATTACTAAAACGCACAACAGTCGAGTCATTCAACCAGCCAATATAGCGGTCATCAATATCTGATTTAGTAAAATTTCTGAGTAGAATTTTTTCGCCCCGCAGAATAAATTCATTATTAATTGGCATTTTCATATCATATTTTTCAAAAGTCATTTCCCAGGTCTTTAAGATTATCAAGATTTGACCACACCTTCCGAAAAGCCATTACAATCAGGTCGACATCGTCATCATTCAGGTCGTTAAGACACATTTTATAACCAAGATAACTATTTGCCTGAAGATCTTCCGCAATAGGACATATGCCACGGTGATACTCTACATCACGATGACAAATCTCTGATGTCCACGGAAAGCCTTTTGAGCCATAGGCTATTTTTTTTTGGTACATTGGCAAAAGATGTAATGTGACATACCCTTCACTAAGACCTTGCACACCTTCCGCCAATAAGGCCTGGTAAATAATATGGCGCTTTATACCAATCTTCTCTATATCCAATACTAATGGGTACATATAATAGGCGTGCGTACAGTTAGCTTTGATAACTGGAGTACGCAGACCTGGAAGATCATACAAGCCTGAGGTTAATCGTCTTGCGATACGTTGTCGAGCAGATACAAAATCATCGAGTTTTTTAAGCTGTTCAATCCCGATGGCGCATTCAATTTCACCAAGCCGGAAATTATAACCAAGCATATTTTCAAGGTCGACCTGGCCCTTCTCTTCCACAACCGCTTCAGCATGATTACGGATCAGGCGTAAACGCTCTGCAATTTCATCATCATTTGTAATGAGAATACCGCCTTCCCCAGTATGGATATGTTTATGATAGTTCAGACTGTAACTACCTATATCCGCCAGAGTCCCCGCATAATTGGCATTAATTAATGCGCCTGGCGACTGAGCTGAATCTGAAATGATTTTCAGGTCGTGCTTGTCAGCAATCGCGGATAACGCATCCATATCCGCAGAATGACCAAAAATATCCACCGCCATTATTGCTTTGGTGTATGGCGTAATATTATCCTCAACTGATTTGGGATCAAGATTGAATGTTTCCGGTTCAATATCGGCAAAAACCGGGATTGCATTCCAATGTAAAATAGCTGTAGCACTTGCACACATCGTCCAGGGACTGACAATCACTTCATCACCTGGCTCTATACCAATGGCGCCAATTGCGGCAATAAGCCCTGACGTTGCCGAATTCACACTGATTGCGTGTTTAACACCGAAAAAATCCATCCATGCCTTTTCAAATTCACGAACTTTTTCACCACCATAGAAATCTTTATGCCAGACACCCAGGAATTGAGACAGCACGCCACTCTCCATAACCTGTCTGACAGCTTCTGTTTCTTCTTTGCCAATCGAATGATAGGGTTTAAATTCAGACTTAATGGTTTTTGGCCCGCCGAACAGGGAGAGCCGATTTTTGGAATTTTCCATATTTACCCCCTTACTCATCGCCTAATTACAAGCCAAATGTTTTATTTTTTCACATAGACGTTGTGCAGCAAGCGCAGACTCACCTGTACTGGCAAGTGATGCATCCTCATGAATGGAACGATAAATATTATCGACCGCACAAACCATTGAATACGGATATTTCCCTTTTTTTCGCTCACCATTATCCAACTTCTGGTAACCTTTAAATACGTCACTATCGACAACATGTTGCTCTCGCCAGCACATACCCCCCTCTTCCATAGTTAATACCCCGGAAGAAAAAATAAATTTAACCTCAAATATGGAATAGTCATCAGCGTGCCCACAAACAAGATGTATCGGTAATTCTTTCCTACCTTCCAACCACATGGGAATCGTCGGGTCATCTGAAAAAAAATCGTCCACCGGACTTCCTGCTTTGACAACTTCAACAGACCCAATAAGCATATGTAAAAGATCAAGCATATGGGAACCATTGTTTAATATTCCCTTATTGTAAATACCGACAATGGAACGTAATTGGCCATAACGATCTGACTGAATGTCAGCCTTAAGTTTCAGCATGTCCGGGTCCCAGCGACGTGTA
This sequence comes from Cyclobacteriaceae bacterium, assembly GCA_015492915.1. Taxonomy (GTDB): domain Bacteria; phylum Bacteroidota; class Bacteroidia; order Cytophagales; family Cyclobacteriaceae; genus JAAUQL01. The sequence continues at coordinate 3,199 of WGED01000266.1, read as the reverse complement.
TAATTTATTGCAAGCGATATTCCTGATTCCTTGCATTTATTTACCAGTCTTTCAGCATCAAATAATGATATGGATATAGGCTTTTCACAGAAAATCACTTTAGGACTCAGCTGTATGGCAGTTTCGAGATCATGAACATGGGATTCCGTAGGTGAACAAATACTGATAATATCAAATACATCATGAGAGCCAGCCATTTCATCAATTGATAAAAATCCGGATGCCACATTCCATCTATTCATAAATGCGCTGCGACGTTGATAATCCGGGTCTACACAGGCTATGATGTTAAATCTTTCATCACGATAAAATGCGCCAGCATGTGTTACTGGCAAATCATTTAGTGACCGATGCTCATCAAATGCTCCCGCAATATTTCCACAACCTATAATCAGTACATTTAATGGGCGAATGTTCATGTAATCAATGTTATCTAAAATTGAAAAATATACGTGGGTACATTATGAGATTTTTTCTAACAAAAACCAGGATATATCGTCATTCATGAATGGCGGAATACGATGGTATGCAAACCCATAATCAATCATTTTCAAATTTGAGTATATGTCCAGTATTTCACCGGCAAAATCCCGTTTAAAAAGCCGGTCATTATGTCCTCTATAAGAAATGGTGACAGGTGTTGTGTTGTAGTATTCACATATCAAAATATACCTACTTGATGCTTGGTACATTTTCTCATAAACCGAATGTAACATTTCCGGGTTAATATGAATCAATACAGTCTTGATGAGAAGTAAATCACTTTGTTCAGCCACTTGATAATCTAAAATAGAGCCTTGAAATACTTTTTCAGGGCCAATAAACTTAGTAAGCAAATTTGCTGCTGATGGATTAATTTCCACTCCTCTTAAGTCTATTCTTGGATAAAGTAGTTTTAATGCTCTTAGGTTCATTCCAATATTGGCACCCAGCTCAAGGCAGGACTCTATAGAAGAGGCTTGCTTGAGTGCTTCAGAAAAAAACCTCAAGTTAGAGGCCAAAAGTTCCTGGCTTTCATTTCGGATAATGTACTCATTGCCAAAATTTCCGGCCCAGAACTCCTCTTGTGGCGTTTCATAGTTTTTCATAATCTTTCCATTACTGGTTTTTAGGGTGTGATGGATTAATTTTTTTAACCTTCCAAAGGGAAAATAACATTGCGCTTATGATCTTGAAATTCCCTGATAACACCTGCCCAAATCTTGACGATCCTTTTCGTTCTTTAACAGAAATCAATGACTGGCTAATTTTAAACCGGTTTTTGACTGCAAAAATCATCAATTCTGTGCCAATAGACCCATAAGAATCAAAATAGCCAAGGGATTCATAAACCGTTTTTCGGTATGCCTTCATTCCGCATAATGGATCTTTAATCCCAAAACGAATGTCGGTATACCATGCAAATAAATGCTCTGAGAAACGCTGCCGTTTATTTCTAATGCCGACCACAACATCAGCCCCGGCATTGATCATATCAATAAATTCCTGAATGAGTACCGGGTTATGTTGACCATCGGCATCCATTGTAACAATGACTTCAACACCTAATTCAGCCGCTTTTTTGAATCCTGAATTTAATGCAAAATCGTAACCATTATTTATTGTGTGTGTGACAACAATAGCGCCATATCTTTCCGCAATTTCCGATGTACTGTCACTGGACCCGTCATCGACAACAATGGGGACGCCATACTTTTCTGCAACAACAACAACTTCTCCAATTGTTGCTGATTCATTAAGCGCTGGGATAACGATACCTACTCGATATCGTTCCATTTCACACTTTCTCCTGAAACCATATCTCTTTTAAGACGCTTGCCGATCAACTCTTCAATGTGACGGGGTGATATTGCATTTGGGGGACAGGGCCTTAGTACATCCATATGTTCCCTGGCCAAAATACTCCCTGCAACAAGGCTGGTGCTTAGTCGGATGGAACGCCGTTGCAAAATAACCGTTTCTTTTTCATTGTCCTCGATTTTTTTAATGCCGATGCCCAATGAATTTTCCAATTCACGTGTACGTTCCACCATTTCCCTCCATGATTCCGGGTCCATCGAAAACATGTGATCAGGGCCTGTACGGCCGACATCATCTGTGAAATGTTTTTCGATCATGGAAGCGCCCAATGTAACAGCACCAAGTACAGTCGCATGGCCCGGGGTGTGATCACTCAAACCCAACACCAGGTCGGGGTACATATCATGAAAGGTTTTTAATACGTTGAGTTGGATATATCTGAAATTCTCCGGATTCGCCGTGTAATTTGTATTACACTGCATCAAACAAAGATCGGGGTTTATTTCAATACCTGCATTTACCGCATGGCGCACATCATCCATAGTGGAGGCGCCTGTCGCCAGAATATAGGGTTTTTTCATGCTGGCAATATATTTTATCATTTCTATCCATGTGATATCCCCTGAGCCAATTTTATATGCGGGCACAAAAGGATCAATATAATCGACGAGCGCTATTGAATAGGGGCTGGTAAAAAATGCAACATTGGCCTTATCACAGGTCTCCTTTAAAGCGTCAGTCCAGGCAAGGCTTACGCTCGCATTTTCGTAGACTTCAAATACTGATTTTTTCCATTTTTTCTGGTGAGACTGTTTTCCTTCAAGGTTTTTGAAGCCATAATCACTAACAATGGTTTCTGCTGTAAAATGTTGGAACTTTGCCGCGTCTGCACCTGATTCTGCTGCCAAATAAATAAGTTCTTTTGCCCGCTCAAGGTCGCCGTCATGATTTGCTGCAATATCGGCAATAAAATAAGTCGGGTAAGATTTACCGATATTTATCCCATCAATATTAATAACGGGGTCAGAATTATTTATTATATTCACAGGCAACTCGTTTAATTTCGTCATGAAGGCCAGGTAATTTTATCCCCAGTTCACTTTCAATACGCCTGCAATCCATCCGCATATCTTTTGGTCGATATGTTTTTAAAAATGTTACTTGGTCAGATGAAGTGCGTAACATCCTGGCTGTCGATAAATTCAATTCATCGGCGAAAGAAAAAGCAAAATCTGCTTTACTCATTCCCAAAGCAGACCCGACATTAAATATTCCTTTTGGTTTTTTTTGTACAACCAGTTTGATTATGGAAGCAAGTGCATCCATAGATACGGGATTAAAGAAAATATCATCAAATACTTTAATCTCCTTATCATTGGATAAGGAGTCGTACAGCCAG
>WGED01000265.1 GCA_015492915.1 Cyclobacteriaceae bacterium | reverse complement strand
CATAGAGCTGGGCCAATTTAAGCTCCGCTGAAGCATCACCCAATGCTATAGCCTGTTGATACCAATACAACGCTTGTTGTTCATCCCGGTCAGCATGTATCCCTTGAGAATAGATTCCCCCCAGCCGGCTGGCTGCTTTGACATGACCGCTGGCAACCAGATTTTTATAACGTGTCAGAGCGCGCTTTGTATCATGCTCTGTGCCAAGCCCATCCAGTTCCATATCAGCAAGATAGATATCCGCATTGACCAGCCCCATTGCTGAAGCCTTGCTTAACCAAAAATAGGCGCTCTGATATTGCGAGGTAATCCCGGTTTTTTTTGCCTGTTTCAAATAAGCCTGCCCAATATCATAAACTACAGTGACGCGACCTTTTTCATAGGCAGAATAAAACAACTCCAATGCCTCCCTGTATGCTTGCTCGTCATAGGCCTTGTTTTCCTGTGCAATAATAAGCAACCGGCCTAATCCGACTTCCGCTTGTGGAAAGCCTTTTTGGGCCAAAGCAGTCCAGTGTGAACGGGCTGACGGGTATTGCTGATTCTTAAATGCTGTTTTTGCCATACGCAAATCTGCACAACCCGTAAAAAGAAAAGATATTATGGCGAGCTGGCAGAATAGTTTCGCAGAAGCGATACCGTTCAATAGAAAGAACGACTTCTTTTTTGTGGGATAGGGATATTTCACTATATTGACCCCATAAAAAGAAACGATTGTTTATTGGAAAAATACACGGTAATTTACCAATGCTCTGTAAATGGTTTTTTTTGAGATTGTCTCATCAAAGGCTTTTCCACCCCAGAACCCGGAAAGAATCAGTTGCGCTTGTTGATTTCTCCGCAATGCGCCACCAAAAATAAAATCCAGCCCCTGACCAATTTCATTGGATTGTCCATTGGGAGCCAGACCCGGGCTGGATGCATCAATGTACGGCAACGCTTTATCCTGCCGATAGCGATGATAAGCTGACTCAAACCAGAAAAATGGAGACAGAGGATAACCTGCGGTCAGCGTAATGATATGCAGATTGGATAATTTCGGATTGAGCGCCTCACCATAATATCGGTAACGACTCGCTCCCAGCACACGTTTTTTGTTACTGGCTATGCCTGATTGATTATATTGGCTGAGTGTTTTCCCATTATCGTCTCCACTGGCGCCTGCATAGCCAATACCCACAGAAAAACCCTGCGCTGTAGCTCGCCAGATAAACCGCATATCAACAGCAATGCCATTTCTCAAGGTTTGATTTTCGTAGGATGTAATATATCTGTTATTATCCGCTTGTGTTGAAATGCTCAGCTTTTGCGTATCTCCAGACAAAACCGCCAGCGCGCCGCTGTATTCAAACGCCCCTCTTCCGAAAGCTCGCTCACCATAAGCCTGAACACCAAGCCAATTCAGACGACTGCGCGGCTGGATAATTTCATCTGCTGCAAAACTCTGCCCTGTTTGGTTTTCCGCAACATTACTCTGCTCATTTAACCCATAAATACCAATGTAATGTTTGAAATACCATTGGTATTTCAGCTCTGCCAACAGGAAACGGCTATCCTCAATATTGAGATTAAATTCATTATCCCCTAACCGATAACTAAAAATTCGACCGCCATAAGCGAATTGCCACTGCAACAATGTGCGCTCAAACGCCAGCTTGACAGCATCCAGTTCAGTATCATAATTCCAGGAATTATTGTCACGAAATGTTTGCCGCCCCACATGAAGCGAAAGCGATGGAGCATAACCAAAAATCCGGTTTTTACTGACATACAATCGCTTTACTTCCAGGTAAGTTTCACTGGAAAATTTTGAATTTTCCCGTTTGTATATATTTTTCCCCAAACCCACGACACGCGAATCAAAGTGTAATAACCAGTCAGCATTTAAATTATACCTGATTCGCAAGCCTAATTTGACATCAACCGCTGTCTGTTCAAGGCGTTTTCCACCCGCATCCTGCATACCCAGGTTGTCATAACCACGAAAATTCAGATAATAACGCTGCTCGTTTTGAGCAATGCCGACATCTTGCCCGGCATGACTAAAAGGCATCCATAAGCACACAACAAAAGAAATGGAAAAAAGATAACGTAAGGTGACTAACATATTTAGGGGGTTTTTTTCATCAACTGAAGTATTTCTTCATAGCTTATTTGGGCATCGGGATCACGATGAAAATTGATAAGATTTATCGTATGGCGAATGTCCTTTTCAAGTTGCGCAAAATCCTGTCCTTCATAATGCCTCAGCGCATCTTGCGCAGAAGATTTTCGTTTTTTCAAACGATCCAGGTAAGCCCC
>WGED01000264.1 GCA_015492915.1 Cyclobacteriaceae bacterium | reverse complement strand
GATGTGTATAAGAGACAGGGACTGTTACCAACCGCACGCTTCCATGAAAATTTAAATGATACTTTTAAATTTTCATGGAAGATTTGTAAATTACGGTTATGATCAAACGCAGGATTGAGAAGATACTGGCAAATACCATTTCTTATTTTCCCGTAACGGGGATTATCGGGCCGCGACAAGTGGGCAAAACCACCCTGGCGAAGGAAATCAGAAAAACCGTTGACAAAGAGAGTATTTACATTGACCTGGAAAATCCGGGTGATTTAAACAAAATCACTGATCCGATACTTTTTTTTGAGAATCATATTGATAAATGCGTCTTTATCGATGAGATTCAATTGATGCCGGAATTATTTAGCGTTTTACGTCCGGTGGTGGATAAGAAAAGGGTCGCAGGCCGTTTTGTTATTTTGGGATCGGCTTCCCCGCTTTTGCTCAAGAAATCTTCCGAAACACTGGCCGGGAGAATTGCATACCATGAACTTACAGGATTTAATTTAACGGAATTGCCCAAAGGTTCTCTCTCCCAATTATGGCTCAGAGGTGGTTTTCCGGATGCCTTTCTGGCTCCAAACCGGGATTTATGGTTGCAGTGGATTGAAAATTTTATCATCACTTACATTGAGCGGGATTTGCCAATGCTTGGTTTGAATATAAGCTCGAGGTCCATTCGCAATATCTGGACTATGATCGCCCACGTTCATGGTAATGTGCTTAATTTGAGCACTTTGGGAAGGGCCCTGGAGATGAGTTCGCCAACCATAAAAAAATATTTAGGATTCCTGGAGAATGCATTTCTGATCCGGCAGTTACAACCGTTTTTCATCAACATCAGGAAGCGGCTGGTAAAATCGCCGAAGGTATATATTAGAGATTCGGGGATTTTACATTATTTGTTAGGAATCAGCTCGCAGAGTGAGTTGGAAGGCAATCCGATGATAGGGAATTCATGGGAGGGGTTTGTTGTCGAGCAGATATTGCAGGTATGTGATGCTTCTTATCAGGCATGGTTTTTCAGGACGCATCAGGGAGCCGAATGTGATCTGGTACTCACTCAATCATCCAGGCCTGTGTATGCAATAGAAATTAAATATTCATCAGTACCTCAGCCCACAAAAGGCAACAGGCAGGCCTTTGATGATCTAAAGGCAAAATATAATTTTATAATCACTCCTGATTCGGATGATTACCTGATTGCCGGAAATATAAGGGTCTGCAGTCTTTCCCGGTTTCTTGAAAAATATGTGAATCAAAAATAGACGGCAGGTTGCCATGAGCAGCAGACTCTACCTTTTATGACTTTTTATCCATTCTCTGGCATTGACGAAAGCTTCGATCCAGGGAGTCACTTCGTCTGATTTGCGTTCGTCGGGATAATAGGCCCAATTCCATGGATAGGTGGCTCTTTCGAGGTGCGGCATCATAGCCAGGTGTCTGCCGTCTGCCGAACAGATGGCTGCAGCGTCATAGTCTGAACCGTTGGGATTGGCGGGGTAGCTGCTGCGCGAATATTTCATGGGAATATGATAATTATGTTCTTCATCAGGCAGACTAAACTTTCCTTCACCGTGCGCTACCCATATTCCCAACCTGCTCCCTGCCAAGGATTTAAGCATTACCGATTGATTTTCCGTGATGTCCACGCTGAGGAAGGCTGATTCGAATTTGTGCGAATCGTTATGCAGCATTTTGGGCATTTTCTCATGACCCGGGGTCACAACGCCGAGCTCGACCATGAGCTGGCATCCATTGCACACGCCAAGGCTCAGTGTGTGGTCGCGAGCGTAAAATCTGTCGAGCGCCTCTTTGGCCTTTTGATTATAAATAAATGCACCAGCCCATCCTTTGGCTGAGCCGAGTACATCGGAATTGGAGAACCCTCCGACAAACACGATCATATTCACATCGTCAAGTGTCTCCCTGCCGGAGATCAGGTCGGTCATATGCACATCTTTGACGTCGAGGCCTGCGAGGTGCATCATCCAGGCCATCTCGCGGTCACCGTTGATGCCTTTTTCTCGGATGATGGCAGCTTTCAGTCCTGTTTTTTCTTTTCTGTGCGGATCAATGGTGTAATCCCCCGTCTTTCCCCTGAAAGAGGAAGGGAAAACATATTCCAGGTCATTATGCTTATAATTTTCAAATCGACTTTTTGCCAGGTTATTGGCAACCTGCTTGTCATCGAGCAAGAAAGATGTTTTGAACCAGAGATCGCGCAATTCTCCGATATCAAATTTTATGGTTGCATGAATGTCTGTCAGCCTTACTACAGGGACATCGAGCGGCTTGCCTATTTTGTAAAACCGGATACCTTCTCTTTCGAGAATTTTCAGTGCCTCACTTTCCGTACCTACCTGAATGATAATTCCCGGATTTTGGCTGAACAAGGATCTTACCGGTTCAGATTCAGGAAGTGATGAGATATCAACATCCATGCCTGCACCATTGCGGGCAAAGGTCATCTCGAGCAACGCAGTGATCATGCCACCGGCTGAGATGTCGTGTCCGGCCATGATCAGGCCTTTTTTAATCAGCTTTTGAATTGTGTTAAAAACAATCTTAAAGTATTCCGGGTCATTTACTGTTGGCGCCTCATCACCAAGCGAACCTATGACCTGTGCGAAACTCGATCCACCGAGCTTGAACTCGTCTTTTGACATGTCGATATACAATATCATGGAATCGGGGTCATTTACGAGGACGGGTTCCACTACACTGTTGATGTCAGTGACCTCCCCTGCGGCGGAAATGATCACTGTACCCGGGGCAAACACTACCTTGCCGTCAGGATATTTTTGTGTCATGGAGAGCGAGTCCTTTCCTGTCGGGATGTTGATGCCGAGGGCCAGGGCAAAATCCGATGCTGCTTTAACTGCGTCATACAGGCGCGCATCTTCACCAGTGTTCTTGCTCGGCCACATCCAGTTGGCGCTCAGTGATATGCCTTCGATTTTGCCTTCAATTGGGGCCCAGATAATGTTGGTCAGTGCCTCGGCGATGGAGAGCACCGATCCATTTGCCGGATCAATAAGGCCTGCGGCCGGTGCATGGCCGAGGGCTGTGGCGATGCCTCTTACACCGTTATAATCGAGTGCACTCACACCCAGGTTATTGAGGGGTAGTTGCAGCGGACCGGCACACTGCTGTTTGGCTACTTTGCCTGTCACAGACCTGTCCACTTTGTTGGTGAGCCAGTCTTTGCAGGCTACTTCTTCCAACTGCAATACGGCTTTGATATATTTCTCAATCTTATTACTGTCAAACTCTACCGGATGGAAAGTGCGGTTGACTGCTGTATCACGGATAATCGTTTTTGGCGGATTGCCGAATAAATCTTCAATCTTCAGATTGATAGGTTTGATAGAACTGCTTTCCCGCTCAAAGATAAGCCTGTGGTCGCCGGTTGCTTCACCAATTACATACATGGGTGCGCGCTCCCTGGCGGATATTTCTTCGATCAGTTTAATGTCTTTTTCATGGACAATCATGCCCATGCGTTCCTGCGACTCGTTGCCGATGATTTCCTTGTCGGAAAGGGTAGGATCGCCGACCGGCAGTTTGTCAATTTTAATGACGCCGCCTGTTGCCTCTACAAGCTCCGAAAGGCAGTTGAGGTGTCCGCCTGCACCATGGTCATGTATGGAAATGATAGGATTTTCTTTCATCTCAGCCAGCGCGCGGATCACGTTGGCCACCCTTTTCTGCATCTCGGGGTTCGATCGCTGCACGGCATTCAGCTCGATGGTATTGTCGTATTCTCCTGTTGCCACTGACGATACCGCACCGCCACCCATGCCGATGCGGTAGTTATCGCCCCCCATCAGCACCACTTTGTCGCCTTTAAAGGGATCGTCCTTCAGGCTGTCCTTTTTCTTGCCGTAGCCGATGCCCCCTGCCAGCATGATTACTTTATCATAACCGAAAATTTTGCCTTTTTCCTCATGCTCGAAAGTGAGTACGCTGCCGCAGATGAGCGGCTGGCCGAATTTATTACCAAAATCGCTGGCGCCGTTCGAGGCTTTGATGAGTATCTCATCGGGGGCGTGATAGAGCCAGGGGCGTGCAGAAATGCCTTTTTCCCATGGCCGGTCGCCGTCGAGCCTCGGGTAGGATGTCATGTAAACGGCCGTTCCCGCAAGGGGGATGGCAGCCTTGCCACCCGCCAGCCTGTCTCTGATCTCGCCGCCGCTGCCTGTGGCAGCACCATTAAAGGGCTCTACGGTAGTGGGGAAGTTGTGTGTCTCTGCTTTCAGCGAAAGCACCGACTCGAAACGTTCGGTCTTGAAATAATCCGGAATATCCTGCCGCACAGGTGCGAACTGTTCTATTTCTGGTCCACGGAAAAAGGCGCAGTTGTCTTTGTATGCCGAAACAATACGGTTCGGGTTGGTCTGCGTAGTCAGTTTGATGAGTTGAAAGAGGGAGGATGGTTTTTCTTCGTTATCAATGATGAATTTGCCGTTAAATATCTTATGACGGCAATGCTCGGAATTGACCTGTGAAAAACCGAATATCTCGCTGTCAGTGAGTTTCCGGCCGAGCTTATGGCTCAGGTCTTTCAGGTATTCAATCTCTTCATCACTCAGCGCCAGACCTTCCTGCCTGTTGTAAGCTGCAATGTCATCAATGTAAATAACCGGTTCCGGCTCTTTATCAATGGTAAAAATATGCTGATTCAGCTCTTCATAAACCTGCTGGAGCATAGGGTCATATTCGGGTTGCTCCTGGTCAGAGAGTGTAAATTCTTCTATACGCTCTATACCTTCGATTCCCATGTTTTGGGTGATCTCTACGGCGTTCGTGCTCCACGGCGTAATCATCTCCCTTCTCGGCCCGATAAATTTCCCCTCCAGAACATCCGTATCGATGTGCCTTGCATTGCTGAAGAGCCAGCACAGCTTATTGATATCTTCTTTCGTGAGTTTGATGTTTGATTGAACAGCTAGATATGCGGCAGGCGACCTGAAAAACAAGACCATAAATGAAGAAATTGCGTGTTAAAAATTTTTGCGTAAAAGTAAGAAAAGTAAGTCTATGATTTCCTCAACGGTCATGATTTTTGCACCATTATAAATTAAGGTACATACAACTTCATCGGTATGGGGCTATCGGCGAGCTCTTTTCTTTAACTTCATGAATTTTTTTGGGATATTTAATGACTAAAGAAAAACCAATGAGACAGCTGGTCGTAATTTTTTACTTTTTTCTAATGGCTCTGACCGGATCACTTGCAAAAGGTCATGATGAACCGCATGGAAAAGAGATGATTTATGTGGGTACTTTCTCCGAGCGGGGCAGCCTGGGTATTTATGTCTTTGAGATGGACAGGCAGCATATGCGCTTCGATCTTGTGCAAACCATCATGACTAAAACCGGCCCTTCGTATGTCGATGCGAGTCCTGACAGGAAATTTTTGTTTTCTGCGAACAGAGGCGGAGTGGATGGCAGAAAAGGAGGTTCTGTTTCCTCTTTCAGGGTCGACCGGAATACCGGAAAACTCTCGGAAGTCAACACGATCTCATCGTATGGCGAAAGCCCTTGTTATGTGAGTGTGCACCCTTCGGGTAAATATATTTTCGTAACTCATTACAAGAGTGGCAATTTCGTCGTTTTTCCAGTCAATAATCAAGGAGAGATTGGCAATCCTACGGCCAGTATTCAGTTGGAAGGGAAAGGAACGGTAATGCCGCGACAGGCCTCACCGCATCCGCATTCCGCCGTGCCTTCGAAGGACGGGAAATTCCTGTATGTTTCGGACCTGGGGCAGGATAAAATATTGATTTACCTTTTTAATGAAAGCACCGGCACGGTAACACCTGCCGACCAGCCTTTTATCCGGACTATCCCCGGTGCCGGACCAAGGCATTTTGTCATCAATCCCGAAGGTGATCTGGCATTTTCATCCGAAGAGATATCTTCGTCGATATCCAGTTACAAGGTGGATAAAGAGAACGGTGGCCTTCAGCTTGTACAACGCCTGCCTGCCATACCACCCGCTTTTTTCGGAGAGAACACCAGTGCCGACATCCATTGGGCGCATGGAGGAAGGGTAGTGTACATATCGAACAGGGGCTATGACGGAATTGGCATTTTTAAGGTGAAAAGTAATGGGAGGATAAAAAACATCGGCTATATGCCCGCCGTGGGGCGCAGGCCGCGCAGCTTTATGGTGGACCCGCAAAATAAATTCATGCTTGTCGGCAATCGTGACTCTGATGAGATCAATATCTTCCTTATCGGGAAAGACGGTAAGCTCACAGACAGCAGTGCTTATCTATTGGTGCCGTCGCCGGTCAGCTTTAAGTATGTTGTGTTGAAATAAGCTGATTTTTCATGCAAAGCGCTGTATTTCCGGCAATCTTCAGGATATTTTAGGGTTTATGGGATCATTCATAGGGATCATCTTACACGCTATCGGCGGATTTGCCGCAGGCAGTTTTTACATTCCCATGAACATTGTAAAAAAATGGTCATGGGAGAGCGCGTGGATCATTCTGGGCATGGCAGCATGGATCCTGACACCATTCATAGTTGCCTCTTTAACAGTTCCTGGTTTGATGAAAGTGCTGGCGGTTGCAGAATCATCCACGAGGCACTGGACTTATTTCTGGGGTATGATGTGGGGCATTGGCGGCCTCACATTTGGTCTCACAATGCGATATCTCGGTATCTCTCTCGGTATGACCATTGCACTCGGCTTCTGCACCGCTTTCGGAACACTCATCCCCCCGATTTTCGAAGGTACTTTCATTGATCTGCTATATACTGCAGGAGGCCGGATAACACTTATTGGCGTGGTATTGAGTCTCGCTGGGATTGCCGTTACAGGCAGGGCAGGTTTTCTGAAAGAAAAGGACCTGGATAAATCGCAACAACAGGAGACAGTAAAGGAATTTGACCTGGCGAAGGGAATGATCATCGCGGTCATTTCCGGCATTCTCAGTGCCAGCTTTGCTTTCGGTCTGACGGCGGGCAAACCGATAGCCAAGGTAGCATTGATGCATGGTGTGCGGGATATATTTCAGAACAATGCCGTGCTTGTGGTCATCCTGTGGGGTGGTTTTACGACTAATCTCATTTATGCAATATACATGCTGGTCAGAAACAGCTCGTATGGTGATTTTTATGATAGGAAGGCACCATTGGCAAAAAATTATTTTTGGGCTGCAATCGGTG
>WGED01000263.1 GCA_015492915.1 Cyclobacteriaceae bacterium | reverse complement strand
GCCAGAAATAGGCGGTTCAAACGATGATCCCAAATCGCAAAGGCAAACATCCCACGCAAGTAATCCAGCACTCCCGTTCCCCATTCTTCATAACCATGCACAATCACTTCGGTATCTGAACGAGTACGGAATTGGTGTCCTTTTTTCTGGAGCAACCGCCGAAGTTCTTCAAAATTATAGATTTCACCATTATAGGAAACCACCACACTGCCATCTTCGTTTTGCATAGGCTGTGCACCGCCTTCAAGATCAATAATTTTTAGCCGACGGTGCCCGAGTCCAACATGATTTTGGATATAATATCCCTCAGCATCCGGCCCTCGATGGACAAGTGCATCTGCCATTTTTTTAACCAATTCCGGCTCTACCTGCCGGTTGGAATCCGTGTATATTTTACCACAAATGCCGCACATGTTTAATTCAAGTTCCCCTCGTTTTCCAGAATGATGTCAATAACCTTTTGCGCGTTGTTTTCCCAGAAATAGCCTCTTTCGTGAATCAGGCGGAGTCCGGCTTCGGCCAGGGATTTTCGCAGGAGTTCATCACGATACAAGAGGGATATCAACTCACTCATTTGCTGCACATCGCCAGGCGTATAGAGCAATGCCTGCTTTCCATTTTCAACAATTTCCCGAATATTGTTTTTGTCCGGCGCAATGATTGGCTTCGCCATCGCCAGATACTCAAACAATTTGATCGGAGAGGCATATTCAGTCACATCCGGTTGCAGTGCGATATCGAAAGCAGCGATATGATCGGGTACCTTTTCACGCGGAACCGGTCCTGTAAAAGTCACATATTCATCGATTTTCAATCGCTTTGCTGCCTTCTTAAGAGACGGAATTGCAGGGCCATCGCCAACCAACAGGAAATGCAGGTGCGGGATTTCTTGCAAAAGCTGAGCAATCGCCTGCAGAACAAACTCAATCCCATGCCACGGCCTTACCCATCCGACAAATCCAAGCACAAATTTATTGTTCAAACCATATTGGTGCCTTACTTCCTTGCCATCCACTCCAGGGCGAAACATTCTTCCGTCGATACCGTTGGGAACGACGATAAAGCGATCTTCAGGCAATCCGCGATGAGTAAATATGTCTTTCATAACGCTTGAGACAACGATCGTTTTTGTGGCCGATTTACACAGCCAATCCTCTACCCTTTGCGCCCAATTCTTAAAGAATAACCTTTCATACGCCTGCATTTCCAGACTCAACGGAGAGTTGACTTCAAGGATGAAAGGAATGCGAAAGAGTCCCGCGATAATCCTTCCGCTGAAATTGAAAAGTGAATAGCGCTCATAGATAAAGTCCGGATTCTCTTTCATTACAGCCCAGCCTAACTTGAACATTGCAGGGAAGTTATAACCGATTGCTAGCAATTCATATATCCAATGCGGAATTTGAAAACTCGCAATGGAATTTCCCTGCACACGAGCTTTCTGCGGATTCACCCGCCCGTTTTTTGTTTGGCGGACAAGGCTCACGAGATGAACTTTATGCCCTAAATTTTGGAAGGCTTTGCATAGAGAAGCAATATGTACCCCCTGCGCATCTTCAGCCCGCGTGCGATGATGATAAAGAATGGTCAATTTTCGGCCTCTGGAATCTCGCATACAACGTATCGATATTTGCCCGATTTTTCCGGAGGGATGGTATCCAGGAAGCGGAATTGAACATTCATTCGCCGCCCGAAAATGCGATTCATCTTTTGAACAATCTCTTGAGTTTCAACCTTACTAAGCGGCTCGGCAGGTACAAGTTGGAGCTCTAACTGATCATAATCCTTTTGCAGCAATTTGAATTGCTTGAGTTTCCGATTATCCCGAAGCACATAAATGGGCGCCAGACTATGAATGCGTTTTCCATTCTTTCCAATTAGGAAGTCATTGCTGCGACCGGCAATTTTCTCAAGAATTGGATAAGGCAATCCACAAGAACAAGAGCCATTTTCAGCCAATTTTCCGCGGTCACCGATTTTATAGCGAATAAATGGCATTCCATAAGCGTCAAGATTGGTTACCAAAATATCCCCAATGCCATCCTGGTCCTGATTGACGACTTCAATATAAACATGCTCAGCCATGATATGCATTTTGCCTTCAGGACATTCATGAGCAATAAGCCCTCCATCCCTTGAACCATATTCATTTGCGACTCGGCTTTCAAATACTTGCTGTAATAGTTCTCGCTGATGGGGATATAGCATCTCAGAGGTGCAAACAATTAACTGAGGCCGATAGCCCTGCAATTCAATTTGTTGATCTTTTACGAATTGAGCGATGCGGGCGATCACACTTGGATAGCCATAAATCAACTTGGGTTTGAAGGATAACAAAAATTGCACATAATTGTGTAAACTTTGCTCGGTCAAATCAAAAGCCGAAAGCAAAACATGGTTTAGCCAATATCGATCCTTCCATTTACGCAATACATTCATTTTGTTCAGTTCAATCGGGGAGCCCCAGAAATCGACCTGTCGATCGCCTGGGTAAATTCCAAACCACGTCCTTGCTCGAAATTTATGGGCATTGTGCATCGCTTCTTTGTGCCGGTCGGTATAAAATACCAACGGCTCCCCTGATGAACCACCGGTATTATATTTAAAAACTTTTTTTCGGTAGCTTTTTGCCACCATACGGTCTAAATGCTTTCGTATGATATTTTTTTCTAAAACAGGTAAACATTTGATGTCTTTAAAATCTTGAATTTTTTCAGGATGAATATTGTTTTGCTCCATCAGTTTTCTATAAAAAGATACTTCTTGCCAGCAATGACGAATGAGTTTTTTGAGTTTATCGAAAGCCGCCCGATTTACTTCATGAGCCGATAATTTTTGAGATTCTAAAAGCTGTTCGAGATAAACATGCGTCCTTCGG
>WGED01000262.1 GCA_015492915.1 Cyclobacteriaceae bacterium | reverse complement strand
CTTTTATGGTGACGAGTCAAACGTGAACGAAGTGTCTGATTTTGAAGTAATTTAAGCCCGGAATAGAAAGGTTATTGAGAATTTTGGGTTAAAATAAAAGTGGGCAAAAAAGTAAATGTTGTTGCCTGCAAAACCTGTGGAAAAGTCATACCGCAAGATAAATCCAATCTGATTGGTGCCCTGTAATAGATATCTTTTAACTTTGCATGGAAAAATAGCCTTTTTCTCATCATGAAGATTTTTAGCCAAATCATCAGCTATGTGCTGCCGGTTTTTTACCTGGCGGTGATTTACATTTATTATCTCATCTTCACAGGCAAAAAGAAGACGCTGGTAAATAAGACAACTGTAATCCTGTCTTCTCTTCTGGTGCTGCATTTGCTGGAGATTGTCTCGCGAAATATCGCATTGCGAACCATGCCTTTCTCTTCAACCCACGATGCCTATTCGTTCATAGCTTTTTCCATTTTGCTGGTGTACATGATCAGTGAATTCGGCATGAAAAACAGGGGGGCGGGCCTGTTTATTTTATCAATCGCTTTGTTGCTCGAACTGTTATCCGTGATCCACATGAACTGGGAGCCGGAGACCAACGAACTACTCGCCAATAAAACATTTGCGTTTCATGCTTCCTTTTCGATTGCCGGATATACGGCTCTATTGCTTGCGGCGATCTACGCCCTGATGTACATTATACAAAACAACAATCTGAAAAAACGCCGGCTTGGTAATATGTTTTCGCAATTACCCGCACTTAATTATTTGGAGAGAATGAGTATCCGTTCTGTCATCACCGGCATTATACTGCTGGGTATCGGAATAATACTGGGGCATTACCAGGCAGAGGTAATGATCGGCACATTCTGGCCTGATGACCTGAAAGTGATCGCAACAGATGCAGTCTGGCTGGTTTATCTGATCACATATATTATTATCTCCGTGAAGAAATGGCATGGCGAACGTGTAGCCTATCTGGCTTTATACGGCTTTTTAATATTGATAATCGGCAGCGGGGTGGCCCTCTACCTGTTCGATTCCTTTCACAAATTTAATTAAAGGCCGGACCGATGAACAACCAGTTACCATTGACCGTATTTGGGATTTCACACAGAACCGCTCCTGTCGAGGTGAGGGAAAAGGTGGCGCTGAGTGAAGAGGAGCAAAAGAAAGCGCTTCACTACCTTACCAATGACCTTGGAAACCGGGGTTGCCTGCTGCTCTCCACATGCAACAGAACCGAAGTGTATCTGAGTACCGATAAGCCGGAAGAAAAATCGGAAAAAGCCCGTGAATGGCTCAATGAACTAAAGCAATGTACTGAATTTACGGATCAGGCCATTACTTATTCACTGAACGGAGTGGAAGCGGCAAAACATTATTTTAAAGTGATCTCCGGAGTGGATTCGCAGATCGTCGGTGAACAACAGATCGTCGGACAAGTGAAGGACAGCTATGATATGGCCCATGAATTAGAGGCCACTGATGCCGTGATCAACAAATTATTCAATTTTGCCATGCAGGCAAAAAAGAAAGTCCACAACGATACTTTCCTTTCCGATGGCACTGTTTCAGTGAGTTTTGCGGGCGTGGAACTGGCCAGAAAAATATTCAGCAACCTTTCCGAAAAAAATATTCTATTGGTGGGTGCCGGTAAAACTGCCGAACTGGCTGCCTGGCATTTCCTTGAAAACGGAGTGCAGAGCATCAACGTGGTAAACAGAACGTACGAGCGCGCTGTGGAATTGGCAGAGAAGCTTATGGGCGAAGCCTACATGATGGATGAACTCGCTAAAGTGCTTACGGCGTCCGACATTGTGATATCGGCCACTGCCAGTGAAGAATATGTGATTGACAAAAATGTTATGGCGCCGGCCGCCAAAAAGCGTCATCACCGGCCAATTTTTCTGATCGACCTGGCCATTCCCAGAGATATCGATCCGGCGATCAACGAGATTGACGGCGTATTTCTCTATAATCTCGACGATCTGCATGAGATCGTCGAAACCAATCTTGAAAAAAGAAGAAAAGAAATACCCAAGGCGCTCAGGATAATCAATGAGTACGTCGCAGAGCTGGAACAATGGTATTCCATGAATTCCATCAATGCCGTTATCGGCAAACTCAAACGACGGCTCGACACCATCCGGCTGAATGAACTCGAAAGATTAAAATCAAAATTGCCTGAAAACGGCTACGAAGCAGAGATCAATTATCTGACCGAAAGCATCATCAATAAAGTCGTAAGACAGTATGTGAAATCCCTGAAAAACAACGTTCATGATCCTGAGTTATACAGGAAGCAAGTGGAGCTGATCTTCAGCATCTATGAGCTGGACAAGGAAAAATGATACAAAAACCATGAGTGAGACAGATAAATTGCACGTCGATATAGGATTGCTGAAGAAGTACGACAAGGCGGGTCCGCGCTATACAAGCTACCCGACAGCGCCATATTTTCATGAAGGGATCAAAGCCAAAGATTATGTTGAGCATCTCATCACCGACAATGAGCGCATCGCCAAAAGAGACTTGTCGTTGTATTTTCATATTCCTTTCTGTGATACGCTCTGCTATTTCTGCGGTTGCAATATGATGGTGACGCGCAACCAGGACAAGATCAACAAGTACCTCGAATATCTGGAAAAAGAAATTGTCTTATTAAAGCAATACCTCGATCCCGGCAGGAAGGTGATCCAGATGCACTGGGGAGGCGGCACTCCCACCCACCTCTCACCCGATCAGATCAAGACCCTCGGTGACATCATCCACAAGTATTTTGATTTTCAGCCTGAGGCGGAGGTGAGTGTGGAAATAGATCCGCGCGAACTCACCCGTGATCACATGGCTGCATTGAGTGAGGCTGGTTTTAACCGCTGCAGCATGGGGATACAGGATTTTGATCCCCTGGTTCAGGAGACCGTCAACCGCATTCAGCCGGAGGACATTACCTTCAATGCAATTGAATGGGCCCGGGCATTAGGATTCAACAGCATCAATCTCGATCTGATGTACGGCCTCCCGCATCAGCGTCTTGAAACTTACGAAGACACGATCGAAAAAGTGTTGAAGATGAATCCCGACAGGCTCGCAGTGTTTAATTATGCACATTTGCCTTCAATGATCAAACACCAGCAACTGATCAAAGACGAATGGCTTCCGACGCCCGATCAGAAACTGGCGCTGCTGAAGCTGAGCATTGAAAAACTGACCTCATCGGGATATGTGTACATTGGGATGGATCACTTTGCCAAACCCGACGACGAGCTGACCATTGCCATGAAAAACGGGACTTTATACCGTAATTTCCAGGGATATTCTACACACGCCGGCATCAACCTGCTCGCCTTCGGCATTACCAGCATCAGCATGTTATCGGATATGTATATGCAAAATCACAAGACGCTCAACAGCTACTACGAAGCGCTGGACAACGGCCAACTGCCTGTGATGCGGGGTGTTACATTAAATGATGATGATCAATTGCGGCGCGAGGTGATAACTGATCTGATGTGTAACTTCAGACTTAAGAAAGACAGGTATGAGTCGGAATATAATATCGTTTTTGATAATTATTTTGCTGAAGCCCTTGAAAACCTGAAAGCATTCGAAAAGGACAGTCTCATCAGTCTGGGGAGAGATACGTTGGCCGTGACCGAAGCCGGCCGCCTGCTGATCCGTAATATCGCTATGAATTTTGACTATTATCTCATGAAAAAACAAGGTGATAAGCCTCGTTTCTCCCGCACCGTCTGACCCATTGAGGATTTCTGCAATGAAAAAAATAGCTATTTTCTCATATCCCGCATCCGGAAGGATTATTAAGAAAACGGTTTGTACAGATGTAAGGTCTTTAACAGAATAACTCCGTTAAATCAAAAGAATAAACAGGTGGATTTCATAAATTTGAACCGTCGCTAAGCTGGTCATCCACTATGAAAAATTTATATCTGAAACCGACGGAGGAGACTCCGGAAATTATCCTCGACAGGGATAAGCCTGAATTCAAGATGAGTGGCAAGTCCTATATGGAAGATGCCACGGCTCATTACATCAAAGTGATTGAATGGCTTGAGGAATACAGCACCGGCCCTAATGACAAAACAGTATTTATTTTTGAGCTCGAATACGTTAACACCGCCTCATCTAAGATTGTCAATGACATCCTGGACATTCTTGAGGATATGTACCTGGAGGGTAATGAGGTAAAGGTGGAATGGCATTATTTTGAAGATGATGAAGACATGTTTGAGCTCGGCCAGGAGTATGAAGAAATATATGAACTGCCTTTTATTTTTCAAGAGATCAAGTATGACAGACCAAACAATCTCTTTGAAGTAGACTGATTATTATTCTTTAGTAATTCACGATCTTCTTTGTAATCATTTTCCCCCCATAATTAAATTGAAGGATGAACATGCCGTTTCCGATGCGATCGAGCATGATTTGATGTAAGCCCGCCTCTTTCACATCATCTATCAATGAATATACAGTCCGTCCCGTAATCGATCTTATGGTTAGCAGCACCCTTGTTTTTTCAGGTACAGAATAGGTGATCGTCGCTGCAGCACTGAAAGGATTGGGATAAATATCCAGCCTTCCGTGTTCAGCAAACCGGACATCCACTGCAATGATATCCGAATATTCATATTGCCCATCGTAATCAACCTGCCTCAACCTGTAATAAACCAATCCAAAAACAGGCTCGGCATCCTCAAAACTGTAGTACTGTCTGATCGATGTAGTACCATGGCCATACACCTTACCGATAACCTCGAAATCTTTACCATTGGCAGACCGTTCGATTTCGAAAAAATCATT
>WGED01000261.1 GCA_015492915.1 Cyclobacteriaceae bacterium | reverse complement strand
GCTCGGAGATGTGTATAAGAGACAGATATTGAAAATCATTAAACTGAAGAAATAAAACGAATTGAAATATGGAAAAATTGAAATATGAACGACCTGTGATTCAAAAGCTCAATACCGGCCTTATGAATAAATTCGGCATGAGCACCGAAACACGTCCGATGCGCGATGTGGACGGTGTGCCGGTCAAGGAATTGATTGAAAAATACGGATCACCGCTGTTCGTCCTGTCTGAAAGTCAGATACGGGAAAAATACCGTGATCTGTACACTGCGTTTTCGGTACGATATCCGAAAGTACAATTTGCCTGGTCTTACAAAACCAATTACCTCAGCGCCATATGCAAAATATTCCACCAGGAAGGGAGCTGGGCCGAGGTGGTATCGGGTTTTGAATATGACAAGGCGCTGATCAACGGCGTACCGGGTGATAAGATCATTTTCAATGGCCCTGAAAAGAGCAAAGCGGACCTGGCCAAGGCCATTGAAAACGGTTCGCTGATACATATCGATCACCTTGATGAACTTTACACAATTATCGAGCTTGCCAAAGTGATGACGGAGACGCCCAATGTAGCGATCCGTGTGAATATGGACACGGGAGTTTATCCCATGTGGGATCGCTTCGGACTGAATTATGAAAACGGGCAGGCATGGGACGCCATCAATAAATTAATGGCTTGCAGGAATTTAAACCTCATAGGATTGCATACTCATATAGGCACATTCATGCTGAGCCCCAATGCCTATAAGGTCGCGGCGTCCAAACTGGCCGAACTTGCTGTCCGTATTCAAAAAAGATTTGGCAAAACAATCCAATACATCGACTTGGGTGGTGGTTTCCCGTCAAGAAATAATCTAAAGGGAGCATATCTGCCGGGCACTGATCTCGTGCCGCCATTGGATGATTACGCGGAAGCGATTTCCTCCGCACTTCTCAACAGTTCATTAAGTCCCAATGAATTGCCATTACTTATTCTTGAAACAGGCCGTGCACTGATCGATCATGCAGGCTACTTGCTTGGCACGGTGATTTCGAACAAACGGCTGACTTCAGGCAAGAGAGCCACAATCCTCGACATCGGGGTAAATATCCTTTTCACTTCCTTCTGGTACAATCACAAAGTGACCCCGGCACAGGAATTTTCAGATTACCGCGAGGATATGGAATTGTTCGGACCGCTGTGCATGAACATTGACGTGATCAGGGAAAGCATCCAGTTACCTACTTTAAAAAAGGGAGACCATGTCGTCATTCAGAATGTCGGCGCCTACAATATGACACAATGGATGCAGTTTATCACGCTCCGGCCTAATGTAGTACTGATCGACGAAAACAGAGAGACGCACATCATTCGTGAGAACGAGACGGTCGAATACATCAACCGGATGGAAAAAGTACCTGATCACCTGAAAGAATTCGATCTATAATATGAGAAGGTTTCTCGCATCATCTGCCACAAAGGATAATATTCTTTTTGTTGTGCATAGTGTGCTCAAAAGCTATTCGCAGGTATTCTTTGCGAGAAATCTTTATTTTGCACTGTTTCTTCTGGTAGTCACATTTTTCGATCCCTACATGGGCATGGCCGGTCTGCTTTCCGTGCTTCTGGCCAATGGATTCGCATTGTTGCTGGGGTTCAGCAGGGAATCCATCCGTGAGGGGGATTTCGGTTTTAACAGTGTTCTGGTCGGATTAGGTATTGGGTTTTATTTTGCCCCTAACCTGCAGTTTTTTATTCTGCTGGTTGTCGGAGCGCTGTTATCATTTCTGTTTACGGTTATCGTGTCGGGAATTTTATACAAATACGGCCTCCCGTTTCTCAGTATTCCATTTCTGATCGCCTTATGGTCACTGATGTTGGCAACACGCAATTTCACAACATTGGAGATCAGCCAGCATGGCGTTTATACCCTCAACGAACTGTACGCGACAGGTGATAGTGGCCTGGTGAGTGCCTATCGGTATCTGAAAGAAATGGCCATGCCCGAAGTGTTCCGTATTTATTTCAATTCCCTGGGAGCCATATTGTTTCAGTTCAATATAATATCGGGCATATTGATAGCGATCGGCTTGCTGATTTACTCCCGCATTGCATTTCTGTTTTCTTTTATCAGTTTTGTATCGGCCTATTACTTCTATCTCATCCTCGGTGCCGATATCAATGCATTGAGTTATAACTACATCGGATTTAACTTCATTTTGAGTGGTATTGCGTTAGGCGGTTATTTCCTCACACCATCCAAAATGTCTATCCTCTGGACAGTGCTGCTGGTAGCGCCGCTCATGATTCTCACCTCCTCACTGGGTAGTATCTTCAATGACCTGCAACTAAGTATTTATTCGTTGCCTTTCAACATTATCGTATTGTCCTTCCTTTACACATTAAAGCTGAGACAGAAAGCCGGTAAGCCTTTGCTCGTTACTATTCAACACCACTCCCCTGAAAAGAACGTCTATCACTATCTGAGCAGCAAAGGCAGATTTAAAGACTTCAGGCCCATCGCCATTTGTCCGCCGTTTTTCGGACAGTGGACCATCAGCCAGGGACATGCCGGCGAATATACACATAAAGGTGAATGGAAAGACGCCTGGGATTTTGTGATCACCGACAAGGACGGAAAGCAATTCAAAAATGACGGAAAGCAACTGGAAGATTATTATTGTTATGACAAACCGGTCATTGCTCCTGCCGATGGTGAGGTAGTAGATATCATCGATGATGTGGAAGACAATCTTGTCGGGGATGCCAACATACAGCAAAACTGGGGCAACAGCATCGTAATAAAACACGGATACCAGCTATATTCTCAGATCAGTCATATTAAAGAGGGGTCATTCAAAGTAAAAAAAGGTGACATGGTGAAAAAGGGGACTGTCCTTGCTCATTGTGGCAATTCGGGCCGTTCGCCATATCCGCATCTCCATTTTCAGATCCAGACTACACCATACATCGGTTCTAAAACACTGCGTTATCCGCTGAGTCATTATATCACCGAAAAGGGCAACATGAGAAATTATGAATTTTTCGGTTATCCTAAAGAGGGAGAGCATCTAAAAAATATTGAAGTAAACACATCGCTGTTCTGGGCGTTCCACTTCATCCCCGGCAAGGTATTGAACTATGATGTTACTGACGGCGAAAACAATTGGAAAGAATCATGGGAAGTAAAAACGGATGCTTATAACAACAGCTATATAAAATGCCTCACAACCGGTGCTATCGCCTGGTTTATCAATGACGGTACGCTATTCTATTTTACTGATTTTCAGGGCAGCAAAAAATCATTACTGTATCGCTTTTTCCTGTCTTCATTCCGTGTCATGCTGAGCGCAGAGCAGGATTTACTTATCTCTGATGAAATTCCTTTGCATTTGTACACAGCTTCACCTATCAGGATGTTGCATGATTTTGTTGCCCCCATAATGCCCGTGATGAAAGCAGTGTATCAGCTTGCCTATGAGAAAAATAGAAAAAATATTATAAACGAAACGGTGTTGCTCATTTCACGTACCTTTCTGAAAGGCACAGCGATCCAGACAAAAAGGTATGATTTCAAACTTACCATTCGACAATACCGGATCGATAAAATGGAAGTGAAGAGTGATAATTACAGTTTAAAAGCAAAATGTACAAACTGATATTTACATTATTATTTTTAGCATTTTTTACCGCGATCCAGGCCCAAGAACAAAAGGATTTTACGTGGTATAATCAAAAGACCTATGATCTTTACATGCAGGAGAACTGGGATGAACTGATTCCTTTGGCTGAGGAAAGCATAAATAAAGGCTTTGACTTTTATTATATGCGCATGCGGCTGGGTATCGCGTTGTTTGTAAAGAAACAATATATTCCCGCTATCAGGCATTTTCGCAAAGCACTTAAGTTTAACTCGGGAAGTAATGATGCCCGTTATTATTTACATTACAGTTATTTATACCTGGGACGGACAAAAGAAGCCTTCGGGTATTATAATATCGATAAAATCAATCCGAAGTTTCTCAGCTCATTGTACATAGAACCGGGTTTTAAAATAAGCAATAAAAAGGCTCTGACACGCAATACACGCTATGTTTTTATTGGCCTTAACCATGAATTCGGACAGCGTGTGTCGCTGTTTCACGGTTACCAAAGACTTGGCGCTGATTTTGCCGAATCAATGGGTTCAGGGCACAATGAATCTATTTATACGATTTCGCAAAATGAGTATTACGCAAGTCTCAATATGCTGCTCGCCCGTGGTTTTTATATTACTCCGGCCTATCACTTTCAGGGCGTAACAGGTGGAGGCAGCAATAATGTGGTCTCCCTCCGACTTGATCAATGGGCAGGGAGGATAAAGCTATTTGCCGGAGCATATTATTCAAAAATCAATGGCTTGGAACAAAACCAATATGAAGGCGGTATTACCTATTATCCTCTCGGCAATACTGCCTTGTATTTTCACGGGCAGGCCACATGGCATGTAGAAGAATCAGCAGGAAATATTGTGTACTATGGAAGGGTTGGCGGGAAATTATCCAATACAACATGGCTCGACGGCTTCATGTCGTATGGAGATATGGTGAATTTCAGTGAGATGAACAGTTATGTGGTCTACAATCAGCTAGATGTGATAAAATATCGTTTCGGATTGACATTGAGCCAACTCATTGCCGACAAGCATTTTCTGTATATCAATTATATTCATGAAAATAAAGAAGAATTTGAAACAGGTATTCCCTTTGCTCACAACAGCATCATTTTGGGACTAAACCTAAAATTTTGACCGATGAAACACATTATTATCATATTATTTCTGATATCCTTTGGCACCCTGTCGGTAGCGCAGGATTATGCCAAATGGCAGGCAGCATTTGAAAAAAGTTATGCCTTGGAGAAAAAGCAGGATTTCAAAGGTGCTCTCGATGTATTAGAGTCCTGTTATACTGAAAATTCATACGATTGCAATATCCGGTACGGATGGCTTTATTACAACCTTGGTGATTTTCCCAGATCAAAGTCTTATTACAAAAAGGCTATGGAAATATTGCCTTATTCTCTTGAGGCGAAATTCGGATATGTGCTGCCGCTGGCAGGGCTTGGCGAATGGGATGAAATTATCAGCATTTATAAGTCGATCCTCAAGCTGGACCCGAAAAATACAATTGTAAACTATCGACTCGGAGCTATTTATTACGAAAGAAAAGATTATCAGGCTGCATATAATTACCTGGAGGAAGTGATTAACCTGTACCCTAATGATTTTGACTCGAACCTCCTGTTTGCGTGGACAAACCTGCAAATGGGCAAACTCAAGGAAGCGAAGGTTTTGTTTAATAAAGCCTTACTCATCAGCCCTCAAAATGAATCAGCTAAAGAAGGGCTGAAACTCATCAAATAAACGACGCATTCTTTTCACGCCACCCATAGTAAAGTAAGGCACCTTATTATTTACAATAACCCTTTCGGCCGGATCAGGCGCTGAGGGTCGGTCGGTGATGATGGTGTCGCTCGCCTTTAAGAGACAATGCCACGATGATCAGCAATATCCAGGCAAAAAATGTCCAGCCAAAGAGCAAATTGAACCAAAATACGAGATGCTGACCTTCAGCTTTCCTGTAAACGGCTATGTAATAGGGCACGAAATAGGCGAGGACAGCGATTACGTATACCAATAATTCCTGAGAGGCCATGGCTTTTTACTTTTAAAAACCACTTTTATTTACCAAGTAATCCGAAAGTAACATCTTTCAAATCCTTCCGGACAGGTACAGCCTTTAAGCTGTCTTCAATATGTCAAATCATCGAAGGGGTAATGAAATCCTGAATGATCCTCAATGTTATTTAATCCCCTTTCGATTAGAAAACAATTTTTATTATCATCAAGTTCAATTGATTATTGAATTGATGCATTTATAATTTACAAAAATCAAGGCTAAATGGCAAACATTACCGCTCAATTGCCGCTTGTGCTTGCTACTGTGTTGACAATTGAATAATTTTCAGTAACCTAAAAAAAATCCGATCACGGAATAACTTGGCAAAACCGCATTATGACGATGAAATCTATATATTTACTAACTGCTCTTTCATTTATCCTTTCCGGGATTTTACCAAACTCAGCCCACGCCCGTAAAAATGTAAAAATAGCCACCATCGGGGTGGCGCCCCTCCCCCGCAACAAGTCGCTCTCCTATGAACAGGAGGCGGACAGGGTGATGGAATATCTGAACCGGCAGATCGCTCAGGTGCTGCCCGACAAGCCCGATCTCATCGTGTTGCCCGAAGCCTGCGACCGTCCGTCGGGCATGGACATCAAAGAGCAGTTTGAATATTTCAAAGCGAGGGGCAACCGTTTCCATGAGTTTTTTGCAAAAATCGCAAGGGAAAATAAATGCTTCATCGCCTTCGGCATCAAAAAGCCCGATAAGCAGGGTATCTGGAG
>WGED01000260.1 GCA_015492915.1 Cyclobacteriaceae bacterium | reverse complement strand
TGCATCAAATTCCGGGATGCCTGCCATATATTTTTCAATGACTTTTGAGATAAATGCACATTAAATGAAGATCATCAATTCGATAATGACCTGGGTGATGAAGAAACGTATTCATGACATTGAGCTGTTTCTCAAATATCCTTTTGATGTGGAACAGGAAATTTTTTCCTCTCTCATTAAAACCGCTGTCAAAACCGAATTCGGCAAGGAGTATGGATTTAAGGATATTTCAAATGTTGATGATTTTAAGGAACGCGTTCCCATATTCCGTTATGAAGACCTCTATCCCTACATTGAAAAACTGCTGAACGGCAAGCAAAACATCTTGTGGCCAACAGAAATAAAATGGTTTGCCAAATCATCGGGCACCACCAACGATCGGAGTAAATTCATCCCGGTTTCCCAGGAAGCGCTAACGGATTGCCATTTCAAAGGGGGCAAAGACATGCTATCCATTTACATCAACAACCATCCTGATTCTGAAATATTTACAGGCAAAGGAGTCGCCATCGGCGGCAGCCAGCAAATCAACCAGTTTGACACGACATCAAATTCATATTATGGCGACGTCTCAGCCGTAATCATGTCTAATCTTCCTTTCTGGGCACGGCTGGCACGCACGCCAAGCCTCGATATTGCCCTGATGAGTGAGTGGGAGGAAAAGATTGAAAAGATGGCCCGCTCGACTATCGTAGAAAACGTCACCAACATCGTAGGCGTGCCGACCTGGACGGTTGTGCTATTGGAGCGAATTCTTGAAATCACGGGCAAAACGCATATTCATGAAGTCTGGCCAAATCTTGAGGTGTTTATACATGGAGCGGTTTCATTCGAACCATATGAGGCATTGTTTGAAAAACTCATTCCGGATCCGATGAATTACCTTGAAACGTATAATGCCTCCGAAGGATTTTTCGGCATTCAGGATCAGACCGGTTCGCGCGATCTGTTGCTGATGCTCGACTACGGTATATTTTATGAGTTCATCCCGATGGAGCATTTCCATGAAAATAACCCGAAAACCATAGGTTTGGATGAGGTGGAACTCGATAAAAATTATGCACTCGTCATATCAACCAATGCAGGCCTGTGGCGATATTTGATTGGTGACACAGTGAGATTCACCAGTCTTGACCCTTTCAGGATCAGGATATCAGGAAGGACAAAACATTTTATCAATGCGTTTGGCGAAGAAGTGATCATTGAAAATGCCGAGACAGCTATCAAAAAGGCATGTGAGGCTACTTCTGCCATCATCGGGGATTATACCGCCGGACCACGATATCTCGGCAAAGGACAAAAAGGAGGCCATGAGTGGATTATTGAGTTTGTAACGCCTCCCGACAATCTTGATAAATTCACAAAAATACTGGACGAAACACTGAAGCAAATCAATTCGGATTATGATGCCAAAAGGTATAAAAGTATAGCCCTTGAAGCACCCCTGGTGCATGTGGCGCCAAGAGGAACCTTTTACAAATGGATGAGAAAAAGAGGTAAACTCGGTGGACAAAACAAGGTGCCCCGGCTCGCCAACGACAGGCACTACATCGATGATATCCTTGTGATGCTGTAATAAGTTAATGGCATTTCATGGCCCCTGCAAGCCGGCATATGAGAAAAATGCCATTTTTTTCATAAATTTATAACGTACTCACTTATAACCTGAATACCATGGAAAAACGACGTGAATTCCTCAAAAAATTATCGGCCCTGACGGCCACGATCATGGTGCCCGCATCCAACATCTCCTTTGGAAAAGCACCGTATTCCGACAAATGGGGTGAGCTGCTGCCCAAACGCAAGCTTGGCCGTGCCGGTATAGAAGTAACAATGCTCGGCGTAGGGGGCTATCACTTTGGCAATACTACTGAAAAAGAGTCCCAGGCTATTGTGGAAGCTGCTATGGAGGGCGGCATACGTTTTTTCGATACGGCCGAATCATACGGTCCTCATACCAGTGAAATTCGCTACGGCAAATATCTGACACCGAAATACAGGGAAGAAGTGTTTATCATGACCAAATCCACCGCCAAGGATGCCAAAACAATGCGCGAGCATCTGGAAGGATCGCTGAAGCGAATGAAAACAGATTATATCGATCTGTGGCAGGTGCATGCCGTTCAGGATCCTGCTGACGTAGATAACCGTATTGCCAACGGCGTGTTTGAGGAGATCGTAAAAGCCAGGGACGAGGGTAAAGTAAAACATATAGGATTTACCGGACATCAGAATCCCAAAGCACATCTTCGCGTGCTCGAAAGGATCGAAGACAACCCGATTTTTGAAACGGTTCAGATGCCTATCAACGTCGTCGATGCAAATCATGATGATTTTATCAACACGGTCCTGCCTAAAGCACTGGACATGAACCTTGGGATTTTAGCCATGAAAACCATGGCGGCGGGGCGATTTTTCAGTATTGTGAAAAGGGGGGAGAAGGTTGACTGGCAAACAGATAATCCGATCATCCCCAACAGGCTGTCCGTCAAGGATGCGCTCTATTTCGTATGGTCGCTTCCGGTAAGTGTGCTGATCACCGGCGCCGATACGGAGGCCCTCATCAAAGAAAAGATAAAGCTGGCCAAAGAATTCACAAGCATTACCGAAAAACAGCGCCATGCTCTGATCGATAAAGTTGCCGATCTGGCTAAAGAAGGAAAAGTAGAATATTATAAAAAGACCTGATCAGTTTCTCGTGAGCTTGAGCTGTATATCCTCGAGCAGGGTGAGATCAAGCTCTTCCTCAGTCAGTTTTTTGATGTTGTAGGGCAGGCCCTGATCGTCACCCTCATCGATGAAGCGAAGTGTATTTTCATCCAACTTCCATGATATGACGCTTGTGAGTGTATCATCAGAAAATATGCACCCTTTAAACCCGTAAGCCGAAATTTCAGCTTTTCCATCGGACATAAAAGTAATCTTCCCGTTCATGGTAAGGCCATCTTCGCTTATATCCATCAGGCTATCTTCGAGCTCAGTGATCCACTGAGCATTCCACTCACCGATCAGTATTTCTTCCCTGCTTTTTTTCATAGAGCATTGAACAAAATTCAAAACCACTATGACTGCAACAAACAGTGTCCTGCCGACCGATTGTGACTTTTTCATTATTAAAAATGGTTTGATTTTCATGAAAACCGTGCTAATCTAAAAATTTAAGAAATCATTTAAAAATCAACTTCGCCTTCCGGATCATGCGTTATATAGACCAGTTTCCCTTCGTATAAAAT
>WGED01000259.1 GCA_015492915.1 Cyclobacteriaceae bacterium | reverse complement strand
CCTTCGACCTGCCCGGACTTAAAGAGCCCGTCAGCGTATTGTACGACGACATGCTTATCCCTCATATTTTCGCTCATAACGACGAAGACCTGTACATGGCAACGGGCTATGTCCATGCCTTTCATCGCCTGTGGCAAATGGAATTTCAGACCCATGCGGCGGCAGGAAGGGTATCTGAGACCATCGGCGGGATGGCATTGGATTATGATCGGGGACAGCGCAGAAAAGGAATGGTTTTCGGGGCGGAAAACTTTATCAAAAGCCTCGACAAGAAGTCAAAAGCCATTCTCAACGCCTACACGAAAGGCGTTAACGCCTTCATCGATCAACTGTCAGAAGAAGACTTTCCATTCGAATACAAGCTACTTGACTATGCACCCGAGCGCTGGACCCCGCTTAAATCGGCCCTGATGTACAAATACATGTCTGACATGCTCAATGCCAGGGAAAAAGATCTCGAAAACACCAACTTCAGAAAGCTTTACGGCAAAGAATTGCTCAATCTTATCTATCCCGACGTCGATAATTATGCCGATCCTGTGGTGGAACGGATTAATGACTGGGATTTCGAACCTGTTACCAAAGAAGCGGCCAACGATATCACAGACGAACTTGTATTGGTTCAACCTGTTGAAGGTGCTGATGAGCGCAACGGCAGCAACAACTGGGCGGTAGGTCCGAAAAAAACCGCATCAGGTCATGCCATTCTTTGTAACGATATGCACCTCAATTTGTACCTCCCTTCCCTCTGGTTTTATATACAACAAAATGACGGTTCAGCAAATGTTTTCGGACATTCCCTTCCGGGGATACCGTTCGTAATCACGGGTTTCACCGATTCCATCGCGTGGGGATTTACCAATGCACAGCGCGATCTGGTCGATTGGTATAAGATTGAGTTTGAAAATGAAAAAAGAGACAGATACCTGCTCGACGGCAAATACGTGAATGCGGAAAAAAGGATTGAGGAGATAAAGATACGGGGTGACAAAACTTATTACGACACAGTCGTTTATACCATCTTCGGGCCGGTAATGTACGACAATACTTTCAGGGCAAAGTCAGGTCTCAACGGCTATGCTCGGCGATGGATAGATCATGATCCATCACCGGGATTTCAAATGTTTTATAACTTGAACAGAGCGAAAAATTTCGATGATTACATGGATGCTCTTGACTTTTTCACCTCTCCGGCACAAAATATCGTCTTTGCCTCCGTTTCAGGCGATATCGCTCACAGGGTGCAGGGCAAATTTCCATTGAACAATTTCGAAGAAGGGAAATTCCTGAAAGATGGCGCCAGGTCGTCCAACAACTGGACGAAATTCATTCCCAACGAACATAATGCATTCTGGAAAAATCCCGAAAGAGGCTTCGTTTCCTCTGCCAATCAGCACCCGGCGGATTCTACATATCCATATTATTATACAGCCAATTCATATGAATCGTACCGTAACAGACGAATCAATGATGTATTGAGGAAAAAATCGGGCATCACAGTCGACGACATGAAAAATCTTCAATTTGACAACTTCGGACTCAAAGCTGCCGAAGCGCTGCCCTGGATGTTGGAACAATTAAACGGAGAAAACCTTACTGCTTCCGAGATGGACATCCTGCAAAGCCTGAAAGACTGGGACTATAGGTTCACGAAAAATTCTATAGTGCCGGTATATTTTGATATCTGGTACCGGCTACTTTATTCGATGATCTGGGATGAAATAAAGATAAATCGCGATAAAAACATCTGGCTGAAATATCCGACGAATTATGCCACCATCCGGTTGATGAAGGAAGACCCGTCTAATCCTTTCTTTGACAGAATTTCAACTGATAACAATGAAAATGCCCATGATCTGGCCATTATTTCGTTTCATGAAATGACCGGCGAAATCGATTCTCTCCGCAAGGAAAAAGGCACTCTTGACTGGGCAACATACAAAGGAACCTATGTAGGCCACAATCTGCGCCTGAGAGCTCTTGGCAGTTATGATATCCCGACCGACGGTTCCGGCGGCGATGTGGTAAATGCCACAGGCACCAATCACGCCCCAAGCCAGCGCATCATCATCGAATTGGATCCGGATGGCATAAAAGCCATAGGCCATTACCCAGGCGGCCAGTCCGGCAACCCCGGCAGCAAATACTACGACAATATGGTCGAGGCATGGGCCACCGGCAAATATTATGACCTGCTATTCCTGACCCGGCCCGATGACCGGAATAAAAGAATCATATTTTCCCAGACATTAAACAACAGACAATGAATACGTTAAAAGTACTTATAAAAATCGTCCTCATCATGCTTATGGCGCTTATTTTTCAGACAATCTACCCGTGGTGGACAGTGGCCATCGCAGCCTTTGCCATCAGTTATGCACTCACGACGAATGCTTTCTGGTCGTTTGTCAGCGGTTTTCTGGCTATAGCAATGCTATGGCTTATCCCTGCCGCCATCACAGACTTACGAACAGATTCCATTCTTACCGAACGTGTAGCTGCTATATTCAATCTGCCGAATTCATGGTCTTTGATCTTTTTGACAGCGTTCATCGGCGGTTTGGCAGGTGGCCTCAGTGCTATGACAGCTACCTATTTTCGGATTATGGTACGACCTGCATTGGGAGCGTGATCATCCACTTTTATGGTGACGAGCCAAACCTGCCTGCAGGCATAATACACTATTGTTAAGTCAAGAATAAAATGATGCTGGGTGTAGTTTGCAACTACACCCTGATATTTCCAAAACGGTTATTGTGCGGATTGTAAATCCTTATATCGTTTGCGGAATTTTGATATATGGGTGTAGAATCATTCTACACCCGGCATTCCGGTGTTTTAATTCAAAAACAGTATTTGCGTTAATTTTCATTTGACATAACACTATTATGGTGACGAGTCAAACGTGAACGAAGTGCCTGATTTTGAAGTAATTTAAGCTCGGAATAGATAGGTTATTGAGAATTTTGGGTTCAAACAATTCTTTTTTGTCCGTACAATCTCTGGTAGAAATGAATATATCAATGCATTGACATTATCGATCGTATCGGATGCATGAGAAAATCATCATTTTCTTATAGACCTTGACCGATAAAGATCATGGAACCCCTTGAGGTTGTCCACATTAATCCAATCCACGCCATGATCAAGAAATGTCCTCCACAATTGGGGTGTGTCAGGGCAACCCCATAATCTGATCTTGCGGCCATGAGCATGGGCAAGAGCCACGAGCCTGTTCAACTCCAACAGCTCCGCTTCAGGCATCTGCCCTTTTCCGTTCCAGTTAAAATGCTTTCTGTAGCTGTCGCTTGCCCGCGGCATCAGATCGGGGGAATAATCCTCTGCCCATTGTTCAAACCGCCCGTCGGCAGAGAAATATCGTATCTTCTGTTTTTGCATTTCCTCTACAGGAGGCCCTCCGGAAAGTAAAACTTTTACAGGCCCCCATATCAGCCGCTCATTTTCTCTTCTCTCTATGAGATTCAGGTAATTATTTTTGAATAATTCCCTGAGAGCCTGCCAGGCAGCCATTTTTTCCGATTTAAGATCGATCATCAGCACCAACTGTATGCTGTCATTTTTGTAAACCGTCCCGCCGTTGTGCCGAATGATTGTTTTCAACGGATCGAGGTATAATTGATCTATCGTTGGTTTGGCGCTTAGGTTAAAGGCATCGTGAGTAACTACAAGTTTGCCATTATACAAAAACACATCTACCTCAATACTTGTAAATCCGTAGCTCAGCGCTTCGTACAATGGCTTATCCCTGGCATAATCATTATGAGCATGACCATTGGGTAAAATCAATGACGCCTGGGCCATTACTCCCTCAGGTAACACAAGCCACAATATGTACAAAAGAAGAAACCGGAGTTGCCTCCGGTTTAAATTTATTTTTACCAACTTACTTCAGTTTTAATTATAAATAGATATGCATAAATAACAGTTATTTATACGCGTATATTAAAGCACAAGAAACTGATTGAGGAAATTCCGGCTCGTCAGGATCGAGGTTTTAATATCCTCCTCGCTTCCCTCAAACGATCTGTCTTCAACTTCTATGCAGACCGGACCCCGATAGCCGACCTCTGTGAGTGCCGAAAAGAAAGCGCCCCAGCGCACATCGCCATATCCGGGGATTTTAGGCGTATGATATTCAAGGGGATTTGCCAAGATGCCCACTCTGTCGAGCTTGTCCTTTTCAAGTTTCACATCCTTGAGATGGATATGGTGCAGGCGATCATGATAATCATAAATCGGCCTGATTTCATCCATATGCTGCCAGATCATGTGTGAAGGATCATAGTTAAGACCGAAGTTTTCATTCGGAATGATCTCAAACATCTTATCCCAGATATTTGGAGTAGTAGCCAGATTTTTACCTCCGGGCCATTCATCGTCTGTAAAAAACATGGGGCAATTCTCAATGCCTATTTTTACATGTTTATCTTCAGCATGTTTTATGATTTCAGGCCATTTTTCGGCAAACATATCAAAATTGTACTGCACACTCTTTGAGGAATCACGTCCGATGAAAGTATTCATGACGGGTATTCCAAGCGTTGCTGTTGCCGTGATTACCTTTTTGATGTGTTCTATGTACACTGCGGATTGCCTGTCATCCGGATCGAGCGGATTGGGATAATACCCGAGTCCGGAGATATAAACCCTCTTCTCAGCCAGATAATTCTTTATGGCTTTTACCTTATTTTCATCCAGATTATCCACATCGATGTGTGTGACGCCGGCATAACGGCGTTCCGCTTTGCCTTTTGGCCAGCACATGATTTCCACACAACGAAATGAATTTTCGGAAGCAAAATCAATGACTTCCTCAAAAGATTTATCAGCCAGAATAGCACTGACAAAACCCAGATCAAGCATAGTTATTCCAAGGTTTGGTTTATGAAAAAACGACTATTTTATCAGCTAAATATTTTGTCCATCCTTTCGGATATCTCGAGCAATCTTTTACGATCGCCGCCCGGCACTTCGGCAGAGCCCCATCTTCCTGTATATCCGGCTTCTTCCAGAGCATCCATCACCACCGGCCAATTGCAATCGCCATCGCCGATCTTCACGTCAAATCCTTTCCAGATACCTTCTTCCTGTTGTTTTTTACGGCTGTATTCTTTCACATCCACTTTCAAAATACGCTTGCCGAGAATTTTTATCCACTGCTCAGGCCAGCCGTACCGCACTATATTTCCCACATCGAAATACCATCCAATCATATCACTTTCAAATTCGTCGATGTATCGTGCCGCTTCCATGGGGCTGAGCAAAAAATTGTTCCAAACATTTTCGATGGCGATCTTGACGCCTGTCTCTTCCGCCACGGGGATAATCTTCCTGATCTCCTCCTGCGAGCGTCTGTACGCATCATCATAAGCTATTTTATCGTTGACTACTGCCGGGACCAGCAAAACAGTCGTACCTCCATACAGTTTTGTTTTGCGGAGTGCTTCCTTCATCGATTCCACACATTTGGCCCTGACGCCGGGATCAGGATCCGAAAGCGGGAACTTCCAATGCATGGAATTGATCGTACCGGGTATCACAAGCCCTGTTTCATCTCGTGCCTCAAGGATTTCCTTTTCATTGAGCTTGTTCGGACTGTCAAGTTCTACCCCGTCAAACCCGACGTCCTTCAATAATTTGAATTTATCCATGATCGACAAGTCTTCCTTGACCATGCCGAACTTAAGGCTTTTCCTGAGCTTCAGTTTCCTTTTCTTTGTTTTAATGCCCGCGGCCATGATACCCGGTGCCGCAAGTGTTCCCGCGGCCAGCGTTGCGGAAGTTTTTAAAAATGCTCTTTTTTCCATGGGAATTTGGTTATTTGTGAATCATATAAAACTTTGTTTTACCAGGCTGGGCAATCGGCGGATCGGCATATACCGTCTCGTCATTAATCACGTCAGGGCCGAGTTTCAGGTCCGAATTCAGCGCCTCTTCATAAGTAATCTCTTCTCCCGTATAGGCCACCATTCGGCCCATAATGGCCAGCATAGTGCTCTGAGCCATCCACTCGCCGTCGTTCATAGGTTTGCCGTTGCGGATTGAAGCGAAGAGTTCATCATGCTCCTGCTGATACATGTCATTACTTTCTCCTCTGAAGCGCCATTCTTCTTTACCCCTGATAATGTGTCTGTTACGGATCACATCTACATCGGCGCGTCCCTGGTCACCCATGATTTCCAGTCCATAACTGTTGACACAATTTTTCTGTTGCCTTCCGAAATGGAAACCTTTGACTCCATTGTCATATTTGTAAACTACAGCAAAATGATCAAATACGTTTCCGTATTTAGGATCAACCCTGCTCTGTCGTCCACCGGTCCCAACCGCTTTTACAGGTTTCGCATCACCTAATACCCATGACATCATGTCAATACTATGGATGAACTGTTCAACGATGGCATCACCCGACAGATAGTTGTGATAAATCCAGTTGCGTAATTTTTTACGCATCTCACTCCACTCCGGCTGTACGTCGCGGTACCACAATCCCCCTGTCATATAAGTATTGTAAACAGTATGAACATTGCCGATAGCACCGTCAAGAATCCTGCTGTATGTTTCACGCTTCGGTGTGTGATATCTCCAGCAAAATCCTGAAACGAGCGAAAGCTGTTTTTCTTTGGCTTTTTTAGCTGCCGCAAGCACCTTTCTTACTCCCGGCGCATCGACAGCCATGGGTTTTTCACAAAAAATGTGTTTCCCTGCATTTACTGCCATTTCGAGTTGTTGAGGCCTGAAACAGGGCGGTGTCGCAAGGATTACAACATCTACATCTGAATTAATCACCTTTTCTGCCCCGTCAAAACCAACAAATTTGTGCTTCTTTTTTACCTTAACTTTATCTCCATGAATTTTTACCAGATTTTCATACGACTTGTTAATCCGGTCTTCAAAAATATCTGCCATATGCGTCAGAACTACATTCGGATCTGCTTTTAGCGCTTGATTAGCAGCACCGGTTCCCCTGCCACCGCAACCAATCAAACCTACTTTCAAAATCTCACTGTTTTTACCAAATGCATTACCCGATAAACCGATATTAAAAGCCATGGCGCCACCAATTGTAGCAGCCCCTGTAGTTTTCAAAAAATCTCTTCTCGATGTGTCCTTCATGAGTTTAGTTTTAAATGATCCGGTGAATAAAAT
>WGED01000258.1 GCA_015492915.1 Cyclobacteriaceae bacterium | reverse complement strand
TTGAATTCCGACATGATCTTCATAGCCTGGGCTGTCTTTACCTCGTACTCGCCGGCTACCGGAATGCCTTTGCCTGTCAGCAACGTGTTACCCGCAATCACTGACGTCACGATATTTTCATATTCATTGCCGGGTTGCCCTTCGTAATAATAGGCCATTGCGCTGAGGTTGTGCGCTGACACGAGTTTATCGAGCGCTACGGATGTGTGTGCCGCCCGCTCAATCTCATCCTCCCCACAGGCCTGATCAACGTCAAAAAACGCATGAAATTCATCAATTTTTTGCTTGATATCCGCAGGGGAAGCTTCATCGCGGAATTGTTTCAGTTCACACATTTCGAGCATTTCCATATGCGTGCCGAAAGCAGCGCTTTGCTTTGTGAGGTCTGTGTAAACATCAAGCATTCCATTGTAGTAATGGCCAAGCAAGCCCAGCCTGTTTTGATACATGGCTTGAGCGACGGATGCTGCTTCTGTCCATTCTTTTATTTCTTCCCATGCTTCGGGATCATCCAGGTAGCCCGTCACGATTTCGGCACCAATGCCTGCCCGTTTGAATACACTGGCAATCTCCGGCACCGAACAGGCCTGACAGTGTTCCAGCCATACACCGGTCATCAGGCCCCGGTCGCCAAGTTTGTTGAAGGCGGTATAATCGAGCTGCGGAACCGGTTGCAGGTTGAGGATGATAACCGGGACTTTCAGCTTTTGCGCCACGGGTAGTACGGTAGAAGAGAGGGCATAGGTGGACACATACAGAAAAACCATCTCCACGTCATGCTGCTTCATAAATATGGCTGCCTCAGCAGCCTTTTCCTGCGTATCGACCACTCCGGCATTGACCACATCGACATGGAATTCCTGCAATTTTGAGCTGATGACATTTTGGTAACCGGTCAGCTTGTCAAGCAGGCCGTTGAACTGCCCCCAATAAGTATCGAGGCCTATGCCAAACAGGCCGATGCGTGTTTTTGATGAATCTGTCATGCCTACTGTTGTTTACAGAAGTAAAATTATGGCATTTTCTCATACAAATCCCACGATCGGTTTTTGATTTTGAGAAAGCGATGAATTAAACAGGCCCTATAAGGAGTTGGATAACAAAAAGAAATAAAAATTTGATGGCTTTTAAGGTCTGAGCTGTTTGTATTATTACCTTGCTAATTATTATAATTGACAGAGATCATTTTTAACCCAAAATTTTCCCGGAAATGAAACCCTTTAAATTCAGCCACCTCTTTCTTATCGCAATGGGAATTTTCACCATTTTCTCATGTAGTGAGAAATCCAAAAGAGAACGTCCCAACATCCTGTTTATAATGGCGGATGATCACGCCTATCAGGCCATCAGCGCTTATTCGAATAAGCTGATGGAGACACCGGAGATCGACAGGCTGGCCACAGAGGGCATGCTGTTTACCAATGCCTGTGTGACTAACTCTATTTGTGCACCGTCCCGTGCGGTCATCCTTACGGGCAAGCACAGCCACATCAACGGCAAGATTGACAACCGCTTCCCGTTCGACACCACCAATGTCACTTTTCCGCAGATTCTCCGGCGACACGGCTACCAGACGGCATTGTTCGGCAAATTACATTTTGGCAATAATCCCAAGGGGTTTGACCAGTTTAAAATATTGCCCGGTCAGGGCCATTACTATAATCCTGAATTTATCACGAAGTATGAAGGGAGGATCAAGCTCGAAGGATATACCACCGACATTATCACGGACATGACGCTTGACTGGCTGGAGGAAGAGCGCGACCCCGAAAAGCCATTCCTACTCATGTATTTGCACAAGGCGCCGCACCGGGAATGGCTGCCCGCACCGAGGCATTACAAGAAGTTTACCAAAATGACCTTCCCCGAACCGGAGACGCTCTTTGATGATTATGAGGGCAGAGGCACCGCAGCCAAAACGGCAGAGATGAATATCCTGAAGCACATGAATTGGGCAGGAGACTCAAAAATATATCCTGAAGTCATGGATGAACTGGGGATACCCGAAACATCCAACTGGGATAAAAAGGCTTTTATGCGCACTGTGGGCAGAATGAATAAAGTACAACGGGCAAAATGGGATGAGGTGTACGGCCCGATCAATGAGGAATTTAAAAAGAAATACCCTGATATGAGCGAAGAGGACCTGATGCGATGGCGCTACCAGCGGTATATGCAGGATTATCTGGGCAGCATTGCCGCGGTTGACGAAGGGGTAGGCCGGGTGCTCGACTATCTCGACAGGGCCGGTTTGCGTGAAAATACGATTGTCGTATATACTTCCGATCAGGGATTTTATCTGGGTGAGCACGGCTGGTTCGATAAACGGTTTATCTATAATGAGTCCTTCAAAACGCCCCTGATCGTACGGTGGCCGGGGGTCATAACACCGGGAACAGTAAACACTCAAATGGTGCAGAATCTGGATTTTGCACAGACCTTTCTTGAGGCCGCAGGCATTGCTCCGCCGGCTGACATGCAGGGCGAAAGCCTGATCCCGCTATTCGAGGGCAAAACAGAGAACTTCCGCGACGCGGTGTATTACCATTATTATGAATATCCGGCGGTACACATGGTAAAAAGGCATTATGGCATTGTGACCGAGGACTACAAGCTTGTCCATTTTTACTACGACGTGGATGAGTGGGAGCTGTATGACCGCAAAAAGGACATCCATGAATTGCACAATGTGTATGACGATCCGGATTATGCCAAAGTTGTCGCAAACCTGAAACGCCGTCTCGAAGAGCTCAGGGTCAAATACAAGGATTCCCCTGAGCTTGATAAAAAGTTTATCGAGTTGTATGAAAATGCAAAGAAGAAGTAGGGAATGTTACCTGAAGTTCCATGAAAAATCATTCATTTTTCATGGATTACTTTTTGGGTATTTCCCGAATAATCAGAAAAAAATCTATATTGAAAATCCAACAACCGGCCAACTGTAAATTGTTGAAATTTAATCATTTAAAAATAACCGGTAAATAAATTGATCATGATAAAAAGAGTATTGAGCGCTAAGCATAGCCTTGTCGCAATTATTGCTATGCTGATAGTAATGGTTAGTTGTACAACAACGGAAAAAGGAGGAGAACAAGCTATGGGAGATAACATTTTATTGGCCGAATGGACAGGTCCTTACGGTGGTGTGCCCGCTTTCGACAAGATGAAAGTAGAGGATGTAAAACCCGCCATGGAAAAAGCCATGGAACTGCATCTGGCGGAAATTGACGCTATCGCAGAAAATTCTGATCCACCGACATTTGAAAATACGATTGTGGCGATGGAAAAATCCGGTGAAGTACTGGATCGCGTCTTTGCCTATTACGGCATCATGAGCAGCAACCTCTCAACACCCGAATTCAGGGAGATGCAGAAAGAGCTGGCGCCGGAGATCTCAGAATACAGGATGAAGATCACCCAGAATGAAAGATTGTTTGAGCGTGTGAAGGCGGTGTATGAAGAAACTCAAAATAATCCCTTGGAGCCGGACCAGCAAAGGCTTGTGAAGCTTGTGTATGAGGGTTTTGCTATGAATGGTGCCGGACTCGACAAAGAAGCCAAAAAGCGCTATGCAGAAATCAATAAGGAGTTATCCGGACTGTACACGGATTTTTCCAATAACGTGCTGGCTGATGAAGAGGATTACGTCATTTATCTCAATAAAGATCAACTGAGCGGTTTACCGGAATCGTTTGTTAAGGCGGCTGCGCAGGCTGCGAAAGACCGTGGACAGGAAGGAAAATACGCACTGACCAACACGCGGTCGGTGGTGGAGCCGTTTCTGACTTTTTCGGACGAACGTGATCTTCGCGAAAAGGTGTGGCACACCTATAAAATGCGGGGCAACAACAATGATGAGCATGACAATAAAGCGATTATTTCGAAGATCATGAAACTGCGCGATGAGCGGGTGGGTCTCCTCGGTTACAGCAACTATGCAGAGTGGCGGTTGCAGAACAGAATGGCCAAAAACCCGGATAATGCTTTCAAGCTCATGTACGAAATCTGGCCGGCCTCCATCGCCAGGGTGAAGGAAGAAGTAGCAGATATGCAGGCTGTTGCTGATGAACTGGGGCACAATATCACCATTGAACCATGGGATTATCTCTATTATGCCGAAAAGGTGCGGGAGAAGAAGTATGACCTCGACTCTGACGAGGTGAAGAAGTATCTGCAGCTCGACAAGCTGCGCGATGCAATGTTTTTCGTGGCAGGTGAATTATTCAATTTTGAGTTTACACCACTGCCTGACGGGGAAGTGCCGGTTTTTCATGAAGACGTAAAAGTGTGGAAAGTGACTGATAAAAACAGTGGTAAACTCATAGGCCTCTGGTACCTCGATCCCTTTGCCCGCAAAGGCAAACGCTCCGGCGCCTGGGCCACGACGTACCGCAGTCATTCGACTGTGAACGGCGAGAAGAATGTGCTGGCTTCAAACAATTCAAATTTCATCAAACCTGCACCCGGCGAGCCTGTGCTGATGTCGTGGGATGATGCTTCCACACTGTTTCATGAGTTCGGGCATGCCCTTCATTTTCTCTCATCCAATGTGCGCTACCCGACATTGAACAGCGGAGTGCGAGACTATACCGAGTTTCAGTCTCAACTGCTTGAGCGCTGGCTCCCGACCGACAAGGTGATCAATCAGTTTCTGGTGCACTACGAAACGGGCGAGCCCATGCCGCAGGAACTCGTGCAAAAGATTAAAAAGGCTTCGACATTCAACCAGGGCTACGCGACGACCGAATATCTCGCTTCGGCGCTTGTCGATATGATGTATCACACCCTCGACGATCCGTCAAATCTCGATGTAGCTGAATTTGAGAAAAAAGCCCTCGAATCCATAGACATGCCCAAAGAGATCGCTATGAGGCATCGTTCCACACACTTCAGTCATATTTTCTCAGGCGAGGGATATGCTGCGGGATATTACGGTTACATCTGGGCCGATGTGCTTACCTCTGATGCGGCGGAAATGTTCAGGGAGGCGCCGGGAGGCTTTTATGACAAGGAGGTAGCAGCCAAATTGGTTAAATATCTATTTGCGCCTAGAAATGCCATCGACCCTGCCGAAGCCTATCGTTTGTTCAGAGGCAGGGATGCAAAGATCGATGCTTTGATGCGCGACAGGGGCTTCCCAGTGCCGGCAGGCAAATAATCACATCCTAATCAAATAAACAAAGCCGCGCAATTTCAACCCAAAATTCTCAATAGGATTTCGTTATGAGAGGTTAAAGTACAACTTGTCCCGCCAGGGCGGG
>WGED01000257.1 GCA_015492915.1 Cyclobacteriaceae bacterium | reverse complement strand
ATTTGAAATACGCTGGAAAAATAATTCGAAAGCCAAAGAAGTGCTGCTGAAAATCCTGCGGTACGATGTGCCTGTGTCCGAATCCTCCGTGATTGATAATACCGGACGATATATCTGGGATGTTCCGGCAGGTATGAAAGCAGGAAAGGGATATACAATTCAAATCCATGATGTTGAAAATAATTTGAGAGAAGAAACGAGCAGTGTCTTTACAGTACGTCGTAAAGTACCGCTTGCTTATAAGATCGTACCAGCGGCAATTGTTGCGGGAGCAGTAGTCGTTATTCTGAATTTAAACAAAGATGAAGGGATACCTGACCCGCCGGGAGTACCCACACAATGAACATGAGGCATAAGGAAACATATCGCCCCACCATCTTCGCCATGAGAATAAGCCTGTTTTTCATGGCTTATCTTTCTCATGCCTTCTCTCTGGCCAATTCGTCACAAAACCTTATCAGCCTCACAAAACAGGCATTAAGCCTGAACGCGGGCGATGCCGCCCCGTCAATGGTGTATAATCCTGACCTGAACAGATACTTTGCGGTGTATACCGACTTTGATGAAACTTGCGCAACCGAACAAAAACTATACGGCATAGAACTGGATCCCGTCACCGGCAAGGTACTTGGTGAGGCGTTTGCAATCACCCCATGCAGCAGCGATAAAATTTCAGATCCGAAAGTTGTTTACAATCCCAGCCTGGGAAAATACGGCATTTTGTACAAGTCGGCCTCTGCTTTTTCGGGAAAAATTGAATTTATGATATTTGATGCTGAGACACATCAAACGGGTCAGGTTATAACAATAGACAGCGACCCCCTCTCCGACCCTTTTATAAACAATACGCTCGTATATGACCCGGCTTCCAAAACCTATGGCGCCGGATACCACACAATTATCAGTGCCAGTGAAAGAAGCTTCAGGATTGTGTATATCGATGC
Source organism: Cyclobacteriaceae bacterium (assembly GCA_015492915.1). Classification (GTDB taxonomy): domain Bacteria; phylum Bacteroidota; class Bacteroidia; order Cytophagales; family Cyclobacteriaceae; genus JAAUQL01. The sequence continues at coordinate 6,474 of WGED01000257.1, read as the reverse complement.
TGATTCCGAAACGCTAACCGGGCAAGCAACAGTAATCGACAAGACCAAATTCGGTGCACCCAACAATGGCGTCAGTCACTCAAAACTTATTGCTAATGAGGGAAATATATTTACATGCTTTGAGCTTAAGTTAAATACCGGAACTGAAATATGGGGAGGATTCATTGACCCGGCCTCTGCCGGCGATGTTATCAATTATTTTCAGATCAGCCCTTCTCCTTCCAACACCGACACTGTTTACCTGAATCCCGGCGCCGTCTTTAATGCCAATGCCCGGGAAATTCTGGTGGTTTATGAGAAATCTCATTATCAAATCTCTACTGCCGCCCTCAATGAAAAGATTCGGGCGCAGCGTGTCAGCAGTACCAGCGGCGCGCTAAAGGCGCCATTTAATGTTGCAGTCACGGCACTGCCTCCTGATGGCACTTTGAAAGAAGACGCCAAGTTCCCCGTTGTCACCCTCAGTCCTCTTTCCGATGAATACCTGATTTATTTTTATGGAAAAAGATGGATCAATTCGAGCAGTAATTACTATGATATTTACCTGCAGAGGCTGAACACCTCAGACCTTTCGATGATCAACCCTTTAAGCATCCTGGTTGAGGCGAATGTGGGCACTGCTATTTCCGAAAATAATTCGCTGAGGGATCTGAGCATAGCTCATAACGCATTCCACAATCAATACATCATCGGATGGAGCAGGTTATCATCAAATGATGCGATGTCGCAAATATGGAGATACGATAATAACAACCCTAAGAATCTTGCAATATCCAACACTTCCCAGGATGAGAACAAGCCTGTGGGAACCGTCTTTGCAACCCTGTCTGCAGAAGATCCGGACCCTGAAGACGCAACGCTTGGCTTCACCCTTGTGGCCGGCACAGGCGATCAGGATAACGGTTATTTTTCCATAACAGGAAATCAACTGAAAGTGGCAAAAATCCTCAACTTTGAGGAGGCTTCATCCAGAAGCATCAGAGTCAGGGTAACAGACAGCCATGGAGTATCATTGGAAAAAGTTTTTGCGCTCACAATCAACGATTTAAATGAAGCTCCGTCAAATATCACTTTAGGCACACCGCTGTCTGTTGAAGAAAATGCGCCGGCGGGCTCATTCACCTCCGCCATCACGGCAACTGACGAGGACAATGGCGATAGCCACGCCTACCAGCTCGCGCCCGGAACCGGTGACGACAATAATGCCAATTTTTCCATAGCCAACAACGTTTTGTCGTTAAACAAATCTCTTGACTATGAATCCACACCTTTGCAATATGTGAGGATAAAGGCTACCGACGCAGGAGGACTTTCTTTTGAAAAAGCCTTCATCATTGAAGTCATTGATATCAATGAACCTCCTGAAGCGCTTGTGCTTGATCCCGGAGATTTTAATGAAAATGACATAGCCTCGTATTCGCTTGTTTCCGTGATCGATCCCGACAAAAACGATCAATACTCATACAGCATGTCAGCAGGTGCCGGTGACGATGACAACAGCGCTTTCAGCCTGATCGATAATAAGCTGAAGCCGAATACTCCCCTTGATTATGAAACAAAAAATATATACAAGGTGCGTTTAAAGGCCTGGGACGGGACATATGAAAAAGTTGAGGCATTCACCATCTCTGTAATCGACCTCAATGAGCCTCCCGATAGCATCGTACTGCCGGTTGATTCGGTCATGGACGGCATGGGCGCCGGATATACGATTGACCAGTTTATCACTTACGATCAGGACGCCGGTGACACGCATGATCTCCAACTGGTACAGGGTGACTCAAACTTTATCATCGACAATAACGGCTATCTGATTACAAGGCAAAGCCTGATTTATAATCCAAACCAACCGTCTGCAAATTATTATCCGATCAGTGTGAAAGCCACCGACAAGGGCGGCGCCAGCCTGACAGTTGATTTTACCATCAGGGTAGTTCCATTCAGAGATGAGGAGCCCCCCATGATCCTTGATTTTGATAACAATCCGACATTTATTGCTGAAACCGAGGATTCCGTCACTTTCTCCATAAAAACAACCGACGATCAAAAACTGGATACGGTAATGTTTTATTACCGCCCGATTCGATCGGACATGCCGTTTATGGTTCATGAAAATCTGAAAATAAACAAGGTGAACAGCAAGCTGTTTATCGTAGAGGCTCCACTTAGTTCGGGTATTATGGATGAGATGGGCATTGAATATTATTTTAAGGTTACAGATGCCGCATATAACGCTGACTCCACGGCAACCGGCTATGCATACAGGTCATTTACATCACAAAATTTCTCACCTGTTAACGGCATATTCGACGGCAGTATTCAATCGTATATTATCATTTCAAATCCATATCTGATCGAGTCAACCAAGGTTTCCAAGATATTTGCGGATTACGGCTCTTCAGGCAAAAAGTCATGGAGATTGTTCGAATACAGCAATAACGCATACAGGGAAATCGGCACGGCCACCGGTTCGGTAGTAGCACAAGGTAAAGGATACTGGTTTAACAAAGTAGCTTCGCTTGACCTGCCGATAACCTTTGATAACCCCACCGTGCCACAAAACAACAGAAATGATGAATTTGTCATGAGGCTTCAGAAAGGATGGAATCTCATAGGCAACCCCTACCCCTTCGAGGTATCATGGCCTGAAGTGCTCAGTTATAATGGTTTGAATAGCGGAGAACTGACGGCGGTATATAAATATAAAAACGGCAGCTATCAGACCGGCGACAGCAGGTTAAAAGTCTTCGAGGGCGGATTTGTTTTTGCCAACGAAAGCATCACCATAAAAATACCAATCGTAAGAGGATACGGCGCAGGCGGACGAATTGCCAAAACCGAAACCCGTGATAAAGGATGGATGGTCGACATGACCCTTGACAACGGTATATTAAAAAATACCATCGCAGGGTTTGGTATGCACGCGGACGCCTCTGATTCATACGATCGATACGACCTGCCTGTATTGCCGGCATTTATGAATTATACCGATATATCCTTTGCCCATCCCGAGCATTTTGCAGAGAAATTTGCCAGGGATATTGTGACGCTGAAAGATAACAATATCTGGGAATTCATGGCTGAGAGCAACATGCGGCCCGGCAAAACGACACTTAGCTGGAACAACGTCAGGCTGCCGGATCATGACAAAATGTTGATTTTGTACGATATAAATGCAAACAAGGCCATCGACATGACGGTAAACAAATCGTTTGCCTTTACGCTCAACAGACAGCGGGGATTTAAAATTTTGTACGGGAACAGAGCCTTTGTTGAAAATGAGCTGAACAATATCGTCGCAAAGTCATTGCCTGCATATCCCAATCCCTTCAGCGATCATGTGAGCATCCCAATCAGCCTGCCGTATTCAACAGGCACATATCAGGTTGAATGGGAAATATTTGATCTGTTGGGCAACAGGGTATATAACCAGAAACTGAGCAATATTGATTACGGTCAGATAGAATTACAATGGAACAGCGATAACATACAGCATATTAAAAAGGGCATGTACATTTATAAAATCAAGGTCCGTAATGCGTACATGACCACAAACTTCCATGGAAGATTTATTAAAAATTAAGGTCGTTTCATGATTTCACCTAAATTTTTAGGCTTATGAAAACTATTACTACCATAACACTGCTATTATTTGCACTGACAAGTGCTTTCGCCCAGCATGGCTCCATTGCCGCCGAAACCAACGAGTTTTTTCTCGACTTCACGGCAATGAACGGGAACAACAAAGTGCCTGTTCCCCAGATCGTCTGGAAAAGCCCCGCGGCGCCAAAAACAAGCATCAACTCACGGAGGTTCCACCTGAAACTAAATGTCAGATCGGGTGTAGGGCTCAAAGACGTGAAGGTATTTCTCAATGATCACCCCGTGGTCAGCCAGCGAGGTTTTACTGTCGTTTCCACCAAAGAGCTGAGTGATTATGAACATGTCGTGGATACCGATATTTTATTGCGCCCCGGAGAGAACAAAGTGCTCGTCACAGCTCAAAACAAAGACGGAGGTCTGGCCACTTCTATCAGACAAATAAACGTGCTGGTCAATGAAACCGGAAAGAATGCCCTGAACAGAAAGGATTTTGCTTTGCTGTTTGCTACCGATGAGTATGACCATTGGGATGATCTTCAGAATCCCGTGAATGACATTACGACCATTGCTGAGGAGCTGAGGGCTGTTTACGGATTTGAAGTGGAGATCGTGAAGAATGCCACCAAGCGGGAAGTGTTGCAAAAGCTCCGTGAGTACACAAAAAGGAATTACATGCCCAACGACCAGCTTTTCATCATGTTCGCGGGTCACGGCCTTTATGATCCGTTGTTCAACCAGGGCTATCTCGTGTGCAAAAACTCCATGACTACCGATGAGGAACGATTGTCATATATTTCTCACGGCAACCTGAGAAACATCATCGATAATATACCGAGCAAGCATATTTTTCTCGCCATTGACGCCTGTTTCGGCGGTACCTTCGATCCGTTTATAAAATCGGCTGCGCACAGGGGCGGCATGGGAATGTATGACGAGTTGGAACAATATGAATATATCAACCGGAAGCTGAAGCTGCGCACCAGAAAATTCCTGACTTCAGGCGGCAAGGAATATGTATCGGACGGGCGGCCGGGACAGCATTCCCCGTTTGTGCGAAAAATGCTTGAAGCTTTCAGGTCATACGGCGGTGAGGATAACGTGCTGACATTATCCGAAATGAAATCCTTTGTCGAAAAGATTGACCCGGAACCAAGATTCGGAGAGTTTGGCACTGATCAGCCGGGCAGTGACTTTATTTTCATAGTAAAATAGTTTATGCGGAAAATTATTATCATCTGCCTGTTTTTTATCCATTGGCAGGCATCCGGACAACCTTATGGCATGGGACTTATTTTTGATGATGAAAAATATGAGGAGGCGCCGATGAGGGCCAACTTCCGGGATGATGATTATGACAATCTGCCGAAAAAATACTCCATAAAACAATACAGTCCTGCGCCGGGCAATCAATTACAATTGAACACTTCTCCGGCCTGGGCAACAACATGGAGTGCTGCTACGATACTCGAGGCGATGGAAAACCTGTGGACTGACCGTGATCAGATCACCCGTCAAACCTTCGCTCCAGCTTTTGCCTATTATTACATAAAACCTGCAGGCGACGAAAACTGCGAAGCCGGAGCCGACCTGTATGACGCCCTCAATTTCATGAAGTACAAAGGGGCAAAAAAGTATCTCGAATTCCTTGAGTTTTGTCCAAAATACCTGCCGGAAGAAATTACGCCGGAGGATCGCACTACCCGTATCAGCGACTTCAGAAAAATATTTAACTGGAATGCCGGGGAAAAAGAAAAGGCCAACGCCGTTAAAAAATCCATCTCCGAAAATCTGCCGGTCGTTATCGGAATGTATTGCCCTCCCTCCTTTTTCAGGGCCAAAAATTACTGGCAACCGGCCGAACTGATGAGCACGGAATTTCCAGGCCATGCTCTCTGCGTTATCGGCTACGATGATGACAAATTTGGTGGCGCCTTCGAGGTCATAAACAGTTGGGGGCACGAATGGGGCAATGACGGCTACATGTGGATACGGTACAGCGATTTTGCCGATTTCGTCAAGTACGGATACGAAATCTTCAACATCAATAAATCCGAAGAGGGTTATCATGAATTTTCGGGCAAAATAAAACTGATACGGCATACACAGGAAGTAATACCTGTAAATAAGGTCAGAAACGGTCTGTACGAGATAACCATGCCTTTACCTACAGGCACTTTTTTCAGGCTGCTCCTTCAGCACGACAATCCCGTGTTTGTCTACGTATTCGGCTTTGACCAGGCCAATGAATATTTCAGGATTTTTCCGCATTTTGACAATATCAGTCCCGCCATCGTTTATGAGAGAGGCCTTCTGAGTGTGCCCGGAGAAGATAATTATATTGAGATAACCGGTGACCCGGGACAGGAAACACTCTGTGTACTGCTCAGCAAAAAGCCGCTGGAATTCAATCAGATTTTGACACAACTAAAAGAGCATCAGGGCGATGTTTGGGAAAAACTCTTCCACTTGCTCGATGGCAGCCTGATCAGTGACGAAGCAATAAAATGGCATGAAAATGAAATGATTTTCAATGTAAAGAGTGCATCAAAAAATGCCCTGCTAATAAAAATATTGATTGACCACTCCTGATTTCTCAGCGCGCAGGATTTGGATCACACATCCAGCCTTTATTCATTAACCTGGATTATTCATGAAAAGATTGCGATGATGCAAGTAAGGAATTGATATTTAAATATTTGTATTGAAAAACGCTTGTTTCAAAATATCCCGAATTTGAGGAATGGAAATTCATCAAGTGACCATCAATTCCGTGTTTATCAGCGCTTTGAGCGTTTCCTTTATTATTTCCCGAATTATTCGAGTTAATGCAGTCAGTCATATAATTTTATATTCCAAGGATTGGTGTATATT
>WGED01000256.1 GCA_015492915.1 Cyclobacteriaceae bacterium | reverse complement strand
GCTCGGAGATGTGTATAAGAGACAGATGGTAAATGGCTTTTTTTCATGGATCGTGCGGCAGATCATTTTTTGCCGGTCATAATGATCTCATTCACCAATATTTCCGTGAAGTATTTCTTTTCACCGTTTTTTCCTTCGTACGACTTGTAGGTGATCTTACCTTCAACAATCAGCTCGCTGCCTTTGTGTAAATATTTTTCAGCGATCTCCGCTGTTTTTCCCCAAGCCACCAGGTTATGCCATTGTGTTTGCTCCACGCGGTCGCCCTTGTTGTTGCGATAGCTGTCGGTAGTGGCAAGCGACAGGCGCGCCAGCTTTTTGCCCGATTCGAAAACTTTGATTTCAGGATCAATACCCAGATTGCCGATCAGTTGTACTTTGTTTTTTAAATTGTTCATGATAATAAAGTTTAATTGTGAAACATCGAATTCGTTTGCGATTGATGATTCAAAGTAAAAAGACCGCCACCGGCCGAGCCGTATAAAATACATTTACTTACGGGTAACATACGTTTGTAAACGTTTGTAAACGGGTAGAATTTTTGTATATTGGACATTTGAATCAGTATGTATCAGGCAGAAAACATGGAAAATCCACATAAAAAATGTATCGAATGCGGCGAAGCCATCGAGGGGCGGTCCGACAAAAAATTTTGCTCCGATCAGTGCCGGACGACTTATTACAACAGGCAAAATGCGGATTCGACCAATTATATGCGACGGGTAAACCGGATACTTCGCAAGAACAGGCGGATCCTCGCAGGCCTTAACCCCCACGGTAAATCGAAGGTGAGCAAATCGAAATTGCTGAACCTGGGCTTTAACTTCAGCTATTTTACCAATGTATATAGAACCAAGGGCGGTAAGGTGTACTACTTTTGCTATGAGCAGGGGTACTTGCCCATTGAGGACAATCAGTTTGCCCTGGTGATCCGTGAAGAGTACGTATCATGAAAAAATGCTGTTTTTCTCATGATCCGGAAATAACAAAAGTCATGAATAATCCATGACTTTTCGGTGATTTTTTTAACCGGCAGGAGATATGGAATCTCAGTAGATCAGGTGGTTTTTAACCTGTCGGGAATTTCCTTGAGCTTATACACTTTCCAGAAAAAGTCGTCAGCCTCATGCTGGTCGCCCGGAAAATTCTGCATTGATTTTATTTTACCGTTTTCGATTTTGTACAGCAACACCCAGTTCATATCCAGTTTTACGTCGCCCACTCTTGCCCAGCCGCGATGGCAGTCGATCACATATTCATCATTGCCTTCCAGTATGAGCACCTCTGCCTTAAAATTGGCTTTCTGTAATTGTTTATAATAGGCGATCACCTCCTCGATTCCTTTTTTAACGCCGGCCAGCGGGTGGTGACCCGGCACAATCCATTCGACGTCAGGATCAAATATTTCTCTCAAACCGACTATATCGCCCGAGCCGTAATATTTGAAAAATTGTTTGACGATGGCTACATTCTCCATCGCCGTGATATTCACAGAGTCATCCATAATAAAAAGTGTTTTGTTTCCGATAGTTAATGCGGCAATAATTTAATGTTTTTTATTGAAAAATAGGGTGGGGGTCGGCTTATTTTACCGTGTGCAGTTCAACTTTCGGATTTTAGAAATCAGGGCATGAATTTCAGCCGAAATTCCGAAAGGAAAATGGCGCCGGGGCTCTATATAGTAAAGTTGAGAATATTGTTGCGGGTTTTCTTATACTCTTCATTGCTGAAGATGTAATACCTCGCCGGCTTATGACTTACGCCCTGTTGTTTTTCATCGAGTTGCACGAGGTATTTGAGGCGGGCGATTTTCTTTCTGAAATTCCGCTTGTCGATCGTTGTGTCGAAGACGACCTCATACAGTTTTTGAAGTTGTGACAGCGTGAACTTATCCGGCAGCATTTCAAATCCGATCGGCTCATACTGCAGTTTCCTTCTCAGGGCGGTCATGGCTTTGTCGAGAATATGGGCGTGGTCAAATGCGAGAACGGGAAGATCTTTCAGTGGGTACCAACGCGGGTTCCTTTCCTTGTGCTGAATTGTGACCTGATTGCAGTTGAGGAGTGAGAAATAACATACCGACACAACATGCTCAGCCGGGTCTTTGCCGATACATTCGAGCCAAAATTGATCGACGGGATTTTTCAGCCTGGCAGGATCACCTACTGTATAAAATTGCTCCAGATATATATCATGAAGTCCTGTAAGATCATACAGAATTCTCTGTGCAGCTTTTTTGAGTGGTTCGTCCTTAAATATGTGGGCGCCTGGTAAAGTGTAATCATTGATAAGACGCTTGCCTGTATCAGGCTCTATCAGTTTCCGTTCTATCAGGATCACATTCAACTTTTCAAAGTCAAAGCCGAATATGACACAGTCGACAGAAATGTTAGGATGTTCCTCTTTACCCATTTATGTATTTGGAAAGACTGTTCTGTGGTTATTAATTTAGCCAAATTACTATGAAAATAAAAGAAAATAAATAGTTAAGTGTAGAACTAACACTATGTTATTGATATAAAACAGCTATTTAACCCAAAATTCTCACCAGGATTTCGTTATGAGAGGTTAAAGTACAACTTGTCCCGC
>WGED01000255.1 GCA_015492915.1 Cyclobacteriaceae bacterium | reverse complement strand
GAAATTTCCTCTTCCGGTGTAGGGAGCGTCCGGCAATCCCGGTTTGCCTTTTCTGAGATCATCGTCGTCGTAAGAGTTGTAGAATTCTTCCAGGCTGCAGAAGCCGTTCCATGGCTGGGATGTCAGATTGTAGGTATCTTGGCTGCCATAGTGCAGGGTCCTCATATTCAGGTTAAACCCGCCATAGAAAACTTCATCGTAAGGAAGTGCAAAAATAAACTCTTTCGAAACTTCCGAACTTTCATCGAAGTTGGTGAAATAGTTTGGCTCCAGGGTGTACTTACCGTCATTGATGATTTTATCCAGTGCGGTAATGGCATCATCCCACATGGGCTGACCAATCCATGCTTCCGCGTTCAGGTACATCTTTGCAAGGATCATCTGTCCCACATAATAGTTTACCCTCGCATAGGTACTCTGGTCAACCGCTTTTGAAAGTTTTGGGATATTTTCGTTGAGGTCATTGATAATAAACTGAAAGACCTCAGCCCTTGATTTATTGGGTGGCGCCGGGTCGGCACCGGCAAATTTGGTCACGATCGGCACGTTGCCATATACGTCGATCAATACATAATAAAAGAATGCCCGTAAGACTCTAAGCTCTGCAAAAAACGGCTCTGCAAAATCAGGGTCCACTTTGCCTTCTTCGATGAGCACCTCAAAGGTATAAATCATGCGGTTACAGTTGCTGATACCGCCAAAAGCGAATCCCCATACACCACCCGGCACGGGGTCTTCGAAATTCCATGAGTGCAGGTGCAACCTTCTCCAGTGTCCGCCGTCGTCCCAGTCCTGGCCTCTGGTCGGCACGACCATCTCATCGGTTGATATTTCGGATAGCGCGAAATAATCGCCGCTGGCATATCCACGCAAGCTGGTGTAGGCAGCTGCCATCGCTGAAACAAACTGTTCTTCGGTCTGGAAGAAATTGTCCGGAGTCACTTCACTATACAGATCTTCATCGAGGTTTGTGCACGACTGTGAAGTCACTGCCACAAGCAGCCCGATGAGTAAAAACCTATTGAATATTTTAAATTTTTTCATGTCTATTCTGATATTTTTCGGTTAATTAAAATCCTAGATTAATTCCAAGAGCGAACGATCTGGTCATAAACCAAGTGTTTCTTCTGTCAATACCCGGTGCCAGCACATTGCCTCCGTCAGAAAATCTCACTGAAGGATCAGACCCTTTGTAACTAGTAATTACGAACAGGTTATTGCCAGTGAGATACAATCTTATTTTTCTGAAGGCCGCTCCCTGGGCCAGATTGAAACTGTAGCCCAGGCTAAAGTTGTTCAGGCTAAAGAAATTACCTTTTTCAACATGCAGGCTTGAGAATTTACCCTGCGAGGTGTTCAGCAACTTGCCTGTATCCGGATTTCGCAGGTCTCTCGCAGTCCTGATGGCGTTGTAAGAACCTATAATGTTAGGTACTTCGTAAAAAGCGCGATAGGTATTAACCAAATCATGTCCGAAAACACCCCTGAAGAACAGGTTCAAGTCAAAATTGCCGAAAGTAAAGGCATTGCCAAATCCAATCTCAACCTTGGGTAATCCGTTGCCGATCACCGCGCGGTCTTCGTTGGATATCTGTCCGTCGCCATTCAGGTCTTTATGGATCCAGTTTCCGTCCTGGTCAATCCCCTCATAAATAAGCCCCCATATCTGACCGATCGGCTTGCCCTCTTCCACACGGATAAGAGGGGTGTTGTTTTGTCCCGGCGCACCGAGACCGGCAATATCGCGTATCCCGTACTCAATGCCCGCAGCAGAATCAGAAAGGGAAACGATCTGATTTTCCAGATAATTCGTGAAAGTCAGTGAGGGGGTGTAGCTGAAATTGTCGTTATTAACGGCGTTCCAGTTTATCAGTAATTCGAGACCGCTATTTCTGATCGTACCTACATTCATCCATGTTCTGTCATGTAAGTTGGGCGGTACGGGAACGGCTACCTCTTGAAGCAGGTCTTCCGTTTTTCTGCTGTAATATTCAATAGAACCAAACAGCTTATCGCCGAAGAGGGAGTAATCCAGACCGATGTTGGTCTCTTTCTTGATCTCCCATCTCAAATTCGGGTTGTCATTACTGACAGGCTCATAACTTGGTATCCAACTGCCATCTACAAGGAAGTTACCTATCGGGCCTAACCTCTGGAGTGACAAATAACTATCAGCAGGCGTATTGCCTGTTTGTCCGTAACTGACGCGTAGTTTCAGGTTGTTGATGGTGGAGATATTCAGGAAATTGGCAAGTTCCACCCCGGCACTGATACCCGGGAAGAACCCCCATTTATTGTTTTCACCAAATCTGTCTGATCCTTCATACCGGCTGCTAAGAGACAGAAACCATGTTTGAGCCCAGGCAAAATTAACACGGCCAAAAAAGGCAATCAATTTTGTGCTATTCTTATAGCTGCTTACATTCCCTAATCCATTATCAAAATCCATAGCAGCATTAAGGTTGTTATACCTGAAGAAATCTGTAATAAAATCTCCGCCTTGGGCATAGAAACCTTTATTGATAAAATCCTGATACGAATAACCGGCTACAATATCCAATGAGCCATTACTCAATTCGCCATTCCATTTGATAGTGGATTCAAAGAGTTGGTTTGACCTGTCGTCATAAGATTTTCTGGCCAGACCTGTTCTGTCGCGGCCCACCCAGAAACTCGTTGAAGCATAATAGG
>WGED01000254.1 GCA_015492915.1 Cyclobacteriaceae bacterium | reverse complement strand
TCTCAGGGCGCCTCTATCATCAGTGCTGGGCCTTGTTGAACTGGCGCGGCTTGAGAAAACAACAGAAAAAAAAGATGAATGTCTCAGAATGATTGATTCGAGCATTAAAAAACTTGATGGATTCATTAATGATATCATTGATTTTTCGCGCAACCAGCGCATTGAGATACAACCGGCAAAGGTGGATATTAAAAATGAGGTGGAGGAAGTTTTCAGTGAACTGAGATTTCTCGACAGTGACGGGAGCGAAATCATTAAAAGCGTAACCGTCGAAAAAAACAGATTATTTATTACGGATGCCCGCAGGCTCAGGGTAATACTCAAAAACCTGTTATCCAATTCAATCAGGTATCACGATACGGAAAAGGAAAAACAGATTATAGAAGTGGTTATATCGTACGAAAGAGATAAAACCATCATCACGGTCAGGGATAACGGCATTGGTATAGATAAAAAACATCTTAAAGATATTTTCAAAATGTTTTATCGCGCCGATGAATCGAGCAAGGGTTCAGGACTGGGATTATATATCGTAAAAGAAACTGTTGACAAACTGAAAGGGGAGATACTGGTTGAATCCAAATTGGGAGAAGGCACTTCATTTACTATTATCCTGCCGGAACTGGAAGATTAGATCTTGTATATTAACTGCAGGCGGCTACAGCAATTTCGAATTCATTTTTTGCATTATTACAAGACACACCTCTAAAAATTTTATGTTTCAGGCTGAATTATTGTATTTATTTTTAAATTTAACTAATGAAATGATGTTTAAACGCTAACCTTAAAATTTTTGACCAATGACAAAGAGAAGAGAATTCATAAAGACAAGTGCTTATGTTGCTGCGGCCAGCTTAATATTGCCCGCAACAGCTTGCACTACCGGTTCTAAAAAGGAGGAAACGGCTGAGGCTCCTTCGGAAGCCGCACCTGTTGCTGCAGCCGGTAAAATGGGCGTTGGTATTCAGATATATTCTGTTCGTAATCAACTCAAAGAAGATTTTGCAGGCACCCTGAAAAAAGTTGCTGAAATCGGTTATGACCTGATTGAAGCATATGGTTTGGGGCTTGACGGAAAGTTTTTGGGCCAGCATACTGCCGCTGATGTCAGGAAGATGATCGATGACCTGGGTATGAAACTCATCGCAACGCATTGTGGCTATTTCAAACCCGAAGACGCGTCGAAAATGATCGATGCCGCCAAAGCTGCAGGGCTTGAATATCTTATCGTACCCGGCATACCGCATTCGGAAACACCGGACCTTGATGGTTGGAAGAATGTTGCAGATGTGTTTAACAAAGTTGGAGAGCAATGCAGCGCCGCGGGGCTCAAATTCGGATTTCATAACCATGCCGGAGAATTTAAGGAAGTGGAAGGCCAGATACCAATGGATATACTCATCAGCGGTACGGATGCGGACAAAGTTTGCTTCGAAGCCGACTTGTTCTGGGTAACAAAAGGAGGACACGATCCGGTAAAACTGATCAAAAAGTATCCCGGGCGTATCAAATTATTCCATGTGAAGGATATGGCTGAGGATGGGGAAGGTACGACCGTCGGACATGGAAATATTGACTTTAAGACTATTTTTGAGGTTGGCAAGCAAAACGGACTCGAGAACTACTTCATCGAAGACGAAAGGACGGATGATCCTTTTGCCAATATCAAAGCAGACTATGACTATATCAGTAAACAGAGCTTTGCCTGATATGGTAGCCTAATTACATGGTAGCCGGCGGGTGTTATCTCCACCGGCTTTTTTTATCCCAAAATTCTCACCAGGATTTCGTTATGAGAGGTTAAAATACAACTTGTCCCGCCAGGGCGGGAAGAAAATCAGCACGTTTGATGAGGAAGCATAATACACTTTTATGGTGACGAATCAAATGTGAACGAAGTGTCTGATTTTAAAGTAGTGTTATGTCAAATGAAAATTAACGCAAGTACTGTTTTTGAATTAAAACACCGGAATGCCGGGTGTAGAATGATTCTACACCCATATATCAAAATTCCGCAAACGATATAAGGATTAACAATCCGCATAATAACCGTTTTGGAAATATCAGTGTGTAGTTGCAAACTGCACCCGGCATCATTTTATTCTTGACTTAACAGTAGTTAAAGCTCGGAATAGAAAGG
>WGED01000253.1 GCA_015492915.1 Cyclobacteriaceae bacterium | reverse complement strand
TCTTCGGTCGTGCCTCCCTACCGATGACGTGTTTATGTGTCATCCCATTTTGTGTGTTTGGGACTCCCAAAAATCAGGTCTCTGCATGACGGAAGCAAGGGCTTTGTTTTTCATGAGAAAATGACTGTTTTTCCATAGTGCATACCGCAGGATATCAGGACGTAGCGGACGCTACGCCCAATCCTCAGGCATAATAGGTCACCCTGAACTGGTTTCAGGGTCTCATAACGGGAGGATAAGGGAAACATGAACGTTATTACAAATGGATAACAAGATGCTGAAATAAATTCAGCATGACTGATAGGTGAGTGGGGTAGAAGAAACATTCTACGCCCGGAACCGGTAAATGCCTATTTTTTCATACAAAGGCGTCAGGGAGCAGTGGCAAATATCAAAGGTGATTTTACTAAAAATCCACGCTCACGCGGAAATTGAAGAATCGCTGAGATAGTGAGTTCGGCACAGCATAGTAATAACTGTTCACATCCTGAACCCAGTAATATGATATGGTGTTCTGATTACCGGTCAGGTTCAGGATTTCAGCGCTCAGCCACAATGATTTAAGAAAAGGCTTTGGCCGCTTGCGAAAGTCAAACATCTTCGAAAAACCGATATCCACCCGCTGGTAAGGTGTGCCGCGAAAACTATTACGGTAATCGGGATTGACCGGCGGGGAGAACGGCAGCCCCGACGAATACAGCACCCTCAGGTGAACGCGCCAGGTGGGGGCATTCGGAAAATGATCCTGGAAAAATATACCGAAATTTACCCTTCTGTCCATGGGCCTCGGTATATAACCCCTGTCATCTCCTTCTATATCTTCCTTTGTGGACATAATGCCCAAACTGAGCCATGATTCATCACCCAGAATAAACTCACCACTCCAACGTATGTCAATGCCCGACGCCCAGGCCGTGGCAACGTTATCTGCATAATACCGGATACGGACATTCTCGATATCATAGGGATTCACATCCCACAGATATTTGTAATATACTTCTGTGGTAAATCTGAACGGCCTTCCCCACATTGTGAAATCCATATCCATGCCTGCAATGCTGTGCACGGACGACTGGGCTTTCAGATCAGGGTTGATCCGGCCATCTCTGCCCCGAAATTCCCTGTAAAACGGCGCCTGCCGGTAAATACCCGCTGAAAGCCGGAAATGGCCATTTCTGAACCATTGCGGATTCATGATATACTGCATTCTGGGACTGATCAGCCACCCGCCACCAAAGTCCTGGTACATCATTCTGATACCATAAATAAGCGTGTGTATATCATTAAATTCGGTTGTATTTTGCCAGTAAGCCGAATAACGGTTGTATTGAATCCGGTTTACGGCATCAACGTCTCTTGTGATGGTTACATAATCGGATGAATCGATAAATTCATACTCATCAAAAACATCGTCGAAAGCGTAATTGGCGTAGCCGATACCGAACTCCATAGTATTGCGATCATTGATGATCACCTCATTGCGCGACTCTACATTGATCAGTGTGGCATCGAGCATATTGCGGCCGTGGTAATAGTTGGTGCCAATACCGATATTGGTAACACATTTTTCAAATGTGGAAGAATTGGGGTTATTGTCCACATTGCACAGCAGATATCCGCTCTCCACGTCATAATACTCCCGCTCCCGCGAAAAAGTGCCCGACATGATCAGGTGGCTCCGCAAGTGTTTGCTGAAACGGTGCGTAAGCCGGATGCCTCCCTGCCAGGTGTCGTATGTGAGTTTCTCCTGCCCGTCGAAGGCGACGTACAGTCTTAACTGTCGTTCAAACGTGCCGAAAGTCGTTTCCCTGTTTGTGGGAATTACCGAATACCGGTTACGCGCATATGACAGCAACATGCCAATTTCCGTCTTGTTTTTTACATCCTTTCGGGAAAGGTCATAAGTGACGTATGACTGAAAATCAACAAACCGGGGTTTATATTCCCCTTTCGTCTCCAGGGTGTTTAACAAATATTCTGCTGATTTGTATCTGACGCCGGCGAGATACATCAACTTGTCACGGGCTGCACTACCCTCGATATGTGCTGTACCACCCAGCAGGCCGACAGTAACAGAGCCGGCCGGTTTGTCTGGTCTTTTATAATAAATATTCATAGAGGAGGACAGGCCATCGCCATATTTTGCTTCCCAACCTCCCGATGAAAATTTGACGCTTCTCACCAGGTCAATATTGACAAAACTGAGTCCCTCCTGCTGCCCTGATGTGATGATCTGTGGCTTATATATTGGGAAGTCATTGACGTACACCAGGTTTTCATCATAGTTGCCTCCACGCACGGAATAAGCTGTCGAAAATTCATTGTTGCTTGCTACCCCGGGCAGCGTGACAAGCAGGTTGCTGATGTCCTGAAAAGGGGCAGGATTAAACCGGGCATTTATCGGATTTAAAATCACCGTTCCTGTGCCTTCACTGAGCTTGTCAAACTTTTCGTCCGTCACATTGACATCCTCCAGTACCCTTACCGAATCTTCAAGTGTAATCTCAAGAAAACGGTCATCATCTTGTATCCATGAAAAAACAGGTATTTTTTTCAGCTTATAGCGCACATGCCTGAAAAGGAGGGCTTTGTCTCTGTCTCTTTGTGTTATTTCCAGCCTGAAAATTCCCGCCTTATCCGTCGAGGTGCCTTTACCGGTTTGGTCTATCAGAATGTTGACGCCCGGAATGGGCTTATTCTCACTATCCACCACCTTACCCTTGATCTGAATGTCCTGCTGCGCCATGGCAAATAGCGGCAGGCCGAGAAAATACAGGAGAAATAGCGGTTGTGACAGCTTCATCAGTTCAGCGGCTAACTGACCAGTGATTTCAGTTCATAGATCGTTTTCAGCGGTTCGGCCGACCGGAAAATAAAACTCCCCACCACCATCACATCCACACCCACCGCCTTGAGTTTTACGGCATTTTCAGGAGACACGCCGCCATCAACCTGGATCATGGTTTTAAGGCTATTTTCATCGATGAATTTTCTGAGTGCGGCAACCCTGTCATAAGTAGTCTCTATAAATTTCTGTCCGCCGAAGCCGGGGAAAACTGACATCACAAGGATCATGTCCACATATTCTGCCAGATCGAAGATATCCTCCACAGGTGTGTCAGGATTGATGGCCACAGCCGGTATAGCGCCCGTATCCCTGATCTGTTTGAAAATAGCTTTTATGTCTTTATCGCGGCATGCTTCGTAGTGGATATTGATCAGGTCGGCACCCGCATTTCTGAATGGCTCTACATATTTTTCCGGATTCACTATCATAAGGTGTGTGTCAAGAAACTTCCTGCTCACTCTTTTCACCGCTTCCACGATGGGTATTCCGATTGAGATATTGGGCACAAACGAACCGTCCATCACATCGAGGTGCACCCAGTCTGCTTCGCTCTCGTTGAGCATCTCGATGGTTCTTCCGAGGGTTAAAAAGTCAGAGTTCAGGATGGAGGGTGCAATCAGGCTCATTGAAAAAGTTTATTTACAGTATAACAAGTTTTGATTTAAGTCTTTTTTCCCCATTAATGATATTGACAATATAAATACCGGGCCGTAAAAAAGACACATCCACTTCGACGGGTACTTTTTCGCCATTTACGGTCACCGCTGTAGTGCTCAACGTGCTACCTTTCAGATCATAAAACGCCAGTTCAATCATTCCGGGTGAATCGAGTGAATCACTGTACAGATATATTACCCGTTTTTGTGTGACAGGATTTGGAAACACAATAAATTCTCCTTTCAGGTCACCCTCATTGATTTTTGCCTTATTATAAGCACGCACAAAATCAGGTACTCCATACCCGATCAATGTATCGGGTGCATCTGCCTGGCTTGCAGTCATTTTCAGGTATTCGATCACCTCTATGTTGGTGAGGTCGGGCCAGGCTTGCCAGAAACCTGCAGCAAGACCGGCAACCATAGGAGATGAAAACGAAGTGCCGTTGGAAAAAAAGATATCTTCTCCATAGGCAACCCTGACCTGTGTGCCGAGCGCACTCACATCCGGTTTGATTCTTCCGTCGCTGGTAGGTCCGTAAGAACTGAAAGATGAGCGTGTCAGGTCATAGGTCACCGCACCAACTGCCAGGATTGAGTCGGCGTCTGCAGGAGCATTCATATATTTCCAGAAATTATTCCCTTCATTACCCTGGCTCACTACCACCAGCATGCCGGTGGCTGCAGCCATCTTTGCGGCCTTCGTAATAACGGTCGTTTGTCCGTTGAGATCATCGTAGGTGTAATCCATGGTTTCATCATCAAAATAGGAATATCCTACCGATGAATTAATAACATCAACACCAATGCTATCCGCAAATTCGGCAGCAAAAAGCCAGTTGTATTCTTCAACCTTGTACTCTGTGGAGACATCTTCCGTAACACACAAAACGACGTCGGCCTGAGGCGCTGTGCCTGAAAAAACGCCCTCTTTAAACGCTGAAATGCAGCTTAACACCCTGGATCCGTGATTATCATACCGGTAGACATTACCGGTGGCACGGATAAAATCGCGGGTGGCAGTGATTTTGTTATTACTGTAGAGATGCGAATAAAATGACGACTGATCCACTTTCTCAAATCCAGAGTCGAAAATCGCTATCAACATCCCCTGGCCCAGAAATCCGGCCTTATGCATTGAATCGACACCGATAAGCGCATTCTGGGGGTCGGATTCTTCCTTGCTGTTGTTATTGCCGTTTGCCATGAAATCAGCTTCAATCTTTAATTTCCGGATCACCCTCGAGCCTCCGAGCTTGCTTCCGGGAGCTACGTATTCTACATTCCTCACAAAAGGAAGTGCTGTAATGACAGCAATTTTACTCTGATCCGTTTCCACTAATACGCCGTTCATCCATTTCGTGGTAAAATATACGGTCACGCTATCCATCAAATCAAGCGTTGTGACATACGTGTCAGAAACTGGGATATCTCTGGTAGTAATAAGAATGTGTTGCCTTTCACGTCTAAGCAGTGATCTTTCAGACAGGAATTCTTCGGGCCTGTCTATGCTATATCCCGAACCATTCTTGTCTTTAAAAAATACCATATACCGGTTGGTCTGACCGAATGAGGGAACAGCTAAGGTCCAGGCTATGAGCAATATATAAAATCTATTCTTTCCCATATTCGATCAGGTATTGATGATATCTGATTCCACTCTCGATAAATCCTTTCCCATAAAACTCTCCCTGCATGAAATCAAGAACAATATTTTCTTTATAAACCAATCCCACATCCTTTGCGTAAACTTCCTTTTTTGAAATGAAATTTACAAAGGTATCCGGAAGTTCTTCTTCGATCACGGTAACCGAAAGGTTGTAATTTCCGAACGAATCGGCCCATGGCTTTCTTACCTCCACCATCTCAAACTCATCATTTGCTTTGTCATTCAACCTGTTGCCATCCCAGATTTTATTTTCTTCAAAGGGAAATACGAGCTTTACAATCGGGACATTGTGTTCTACCGTCACTGCGTTGAAATCATCTCTGCGTGCTGTCCACACCGAATCGATCTGCCATTCTCCATTGTCGTCAAGCGTCTGTCTGTGCAGGATGTATGAAATGCCCGATTCAAGATTGCTGAATGTATCAACTACAGCCTCTTTGAGTTTATAAGAAAACACTGTGCTGTCGAGAAATGCATTGTAGCGAACTCCCTCAACCTTATAAATTCTGTAAGTACCGGCTTCAAGCGGAAAATAATTATAGCCCGTCCTGTCAGGATCAGGCTCTTTTGTTTCCGTACATCCGACCAGCATGATCAGTGCTGCTGTTACTATGAATAAATCATGAATTATTCTCATGCTGATTGAAGCTTGACATTATCCATCCTCCTCCGATCACATCTTCTCCCTCGTAAAACACAGCGGCCTGGCCCGGGGCAATGGCATGGACGCCTTCCTTAAACAATACTTTCATCATATCGCCATCCTGTTCGATCACTGCCTGATGTCCCGGATCATTGTATCGTATCTTGGTGATGGTTTCCATTTTACCAGTCACAGATTCGTATTTGCCCATAATCAACTTATTCACATACATCCCGTTTCTTGCGAGATTATCATAATTCCCCAATACGACCCTGTTTTTATCTTTTTGAATTTCAACAACATAAGCCGGATATCCTAAAGCAATGCCCAGGCCTTTTCGCTGCCCGACGGTATAAAAAGGATAACCCTCATGGTGACCTACCACTGTGCCGTCTTCGAGCACAAACTCCCCTCCTTTCACTTTTTCTTCAAGCCCTTCAACCCGTCTTTTCAAAAACCCGCGATAATCATTGTCGGGCACAAAACAGATCTCATACGACTCGGATTTATTGACCAGCTCCGTAAACCCCTTTTCCGCGGCCATCTCATATATTTCCTTTTTAGTCAATTCACCAAGCGGAAAAATAGTCCGGCTCAGACTCTCTTGCGATACACCCCACAGTGCATACGACTGGTCTTTCCGATGATCAACTCCTTTAGAAATAATATACCTTCCGTTTTCATATCGTAACCGGGCATAGTGGCCTGTGGCGATATAATCACATCCCAGCTTATCTGCTCTTCTGAGCAGTGCATCCCATTTGATGTGAGTATTACATAGCACACAGGGATTAGGAGTACGGCCCGCCAGATATTCATCGGTAAAATAATCTATTACATAATCCCCGAACTCATTTCTGATATCAAGGATATAATGCGGGAAGCCCAGCATTACGGCGATAGCCCGCGCATCATTGATCGAATCAAGGCTACAGCAGCCCGTTTCTTTTTTTGCTCCGCCCGAGGTGCTGTAATCCCATGTCTTCATGGTCATGCCTATGACCTCATATCCCTGCTCGTGCAGGAGCACCGCCGCGAGAGAACTGTCTATGCCCCCGCTCATGGCCACTAATACTCTTCCTTTTTTACTCATTGTCCTTTCATTTCATCAGGGTGAAAGCCTGACTTTTCACACAAAACCGTTATCCTGTAAATAAACTGCAAAAATACCTGTAATTGTTTGAATTGAGAAAATAATCCCTGTTTATTAATAACACCTCTATAAGCCCTGCTGACTCACACATTTAATAAAATCACCGAAAATCCATAAAAAAAGCCCGAAGCCTCCTGGAGACCCCGGACCTTCCTGGCCTTACATTTTGCTTTTCGCTTATCTGATTCCTGTGTCTATGCTGATGTCCACGATCACGATCTCTCCAACTCCGACAATCACCGCCTTCGGCACATCGGATGAATGATCAATACCTGTATAATTAATATCCACGACGTATCTGCCGGGCACCACATAGGCTTTGTAAGTGCGATCTTCGTCGATCCCCACAGTCTTGACAACGGTAACCGAATCACGGTCATAAATGATTATTTTTCTCGCATCATAAATCGCATCTACCTGCTCATCGGTCAGATTGCAGGGCTCGACCGGACAAAGCGGCCCGATATCAACTTTTCCGGCTATCAAGCCTTGTTCGGGCTCTTCATCGATATCATTGATAAAACACCCTGATAACAAGCCGGTAAAAATTATCAGCATTACAAGTAATCGGAAAGCTTTCATAACCACAAAAGTTTTATTCTCACATAATAGACAACACTTCCCGGAAATTGGTTGCAATCAATGGGATCGCCCCGGGTATTTCTACATGAAAAATAGCCTTTTTTAGTATCAAAGAAGTGACAAATTATGATTGGGCAAACAACCGGCACAATCATAAATTATGAGATCGGTAATAAATCAGTTTTTTAAAATCTTGTAAATTTTGGTATGAGTTGGGAATGAGAGATGCAAAAAAAATAATCCGGGAGTCAATCTACTCACATCAAGTATAATGGAACCATTATCTTTATCTGTAGCCCTATGAGAAATCAATGATTTTCCGGCAAGAGACAGCACCCTGACCTCGCGGGGCCTTTCACTTTTGGCAAAACGGATATGCAACCGATTCGAAAAAGGATTGGGGAATACCGATATTTCAGCAGGCTCATCAACTGCCAGGCTTGTAATGGCCGCTACATCGATGGTGAAATATTGTTCCGTGCTGCCGCTGATACCGTCAGTAGCTATGATTTTTACGATATTTTCACCTGCATCCTGTTTGCCGGGCGTACCCGACAGCCGCGCCTTTCCGTCACCCATGTCAGTGAGGGTGAGCCATGACGGTATCCTGCCAAGGATTTTGATATTGTCACCGTCCATGTCCGAGGCGATTATATCATAAGTGTAAGTCTGTTTTTCGAAGCCCTGTAGTACGGGATCAGATTTGAATTCAGGGGCAAAATTATTGGAAGCACCGGGCGTCGGACACTGAAACAGGAATAAATAATCGACACCGTCTTTGTATTTTCCGATCGAAACATCAGTCTGTTGTGTGGCAAAATACAGAGAATCCAGCAATGTCCCGCTGGAATCAGACAGGTAAACGACTTCACCTGATTTATCCAGTTTGAAATTGAGGTGAAACGGCCCTTGCTTAGGCTGGCCATCCGCCCAAAGCAGCTTAAACCCGCCGGGCGGAATAACTGTATAATACGGATCGCCGGCTCGTATCCTTGATTTTATCAGGTTGTTTCTGTCATCGCTGAGATAAACCCCCTCCAGATCAACGGGAGCCGGCCCGGCATTGTAAATTTCAATCCAATCATCAAAGTCATAATGCTCATCGTAGAGGACAGACCGGTTTGCTGCCAGCACTTCATTGATCTTTAATTCGCCGGAATTAACACCCTTACTGTTAACCTTTCCGGGGGTGCCTCCAGCAAAGTTGCTTGCTTTCCAGTTAGCCGCCAGATCTTTATCCAAAAAGGGATAACATAACTCAAGTGAAGGGCCAAACCCATCGGGCAATACGGGCCATGGGCTATTTTTTTCAAAAACAACGATATCAGCCTGTGCGCCATACCCATCCGTCAACCGTATAGTGTCGTAGGTTGCTGAAAAATCACTTATTTCCCATTGGAAAACGGGACAGTCGAGTGTCTGATAGGCGCCGGAATCAGCGGCAATAACCAAAAATCCATTAACCGGAAGTGTGGCTGTGTCGGGAAATACAAATTCTACGCTTCCCGTCAATCTGTATCCGCTGAGGTTGATGGCCGAGTTTCCCTGATTATACAATTCAACAAAAGCATAGCTTGCTCCTTCAGAGGGATTGTAATGTACTTCGTTGATAACCAGCGAAGCATCGCTGAACGTCGCACCTATTATCTGAGGACGATCCAAAAAGAAAATCAGTTCGGCATTATCGGAGATCACCTCGACCGGTTCGTACATTTTCCCCGATAAACTCATATCAAACCGAATATCAGAACTGGACTTGCTTGCTTGATGGATTTCAACAGCTATGACATTTACGCCTTTTTGCAGAAATTCGCTACTGACGGAATAGTTTGTATAGGTTGTTTCCTCAGCGCCGGTTATTGCAGATGATGCTGTCGTAAAATTCTGTATTTCCCATGAGGGCATATTTGAGCGCAGAATTTCATTTCCGTTCAGATAAACCACCGCACCGTCATCACGCATCAGGGCAATCTCCAAATCAGAAAAGTTATCCGGGGCATCCACATAAAAAGCCTTTCGGAAATAAGTAGTAATGTATTTATTGGCGGCATCTCCTCCATAGCTGATCTTCGTCCGTTCGTCGCCGTTCCCATAGCCAAATGACCCCTTGCCCGATTTCCAGCCGGCATCATCAAAAGCCGGCTCCCTCCAGGCCGTTCCCTGGTCAGAACCATCGTCGAGATATTTCCAGTCTGACTCTTTATTAAAAAACATGCTCGTTTTTACCCTGAATCGCTTCCATGATTCAAAACGATATCCATGTGCAGATTCAGCTCTCAGGTGGATGAACTCATTTTTATAAAAATGCCCTGTAAAGGTATTTTTCACCTTTAATCCGTCTTTAAACCGGACTACACCCTTTCCCGGGCCAGCCACCCTCAGATTTAGCGATACCGCAGGCTCCAGACCGAAAAAATCTGTCACATAATCAACAATGATATTGGGGCGTTGTGCAGCATATTCACGCAATCTTTCAATTTGATTTTTCCATTGAGCCAGCGATTGGCTTTGCCACTTTGCCAGGTGACGGGGCATCTCCGATGCAATGCCCGATTGCATGCTGTTTATGCGCTCGATTACCCTTTCGGGATTGTAGATATTATTGAGCAGAAATTGAAAACGATCAAGAAATTGCCTGCGGAATTCATGGTTTTCAAGCAATTTTCTGAATAGAAAAGTGGACCAGGGCGGATTCGGCCATCCTTCACCGTCAGGCTGGGCAGCAAAAGTCAATGTATTGTGATATACATCTGACAAATCAAACAGGTGAAATCCGAAATCGGTATCGTAGAGAATCCAGCGCCATTTGGAATCAGGATCATTTGTCTTCCAGAACCTGATGTTATTTCCCGGCCAGTCGGTATTGCCGATAATGATCTGAACTATCTGATAATCAATGTAATTATCGATATCCATTTCTTTTTTTACATATTCATAAGCTGCTTCCTCCACCAGGTCATGGTATTGCAGGTAATTCATCAAGTCGTCGTAGTCGTTTTTCCGGCCATGGATCGCCCATCCCCGCCCTTCCAGCAGGTTTATCTCATCCGGATTTACATTATGATGGGCGGCCAGGAAATGCTCATTGATCTTTTCTCTCATATTATGAATGCCCCAATAATTTCCATTCAGATACACTACGACAGGCCTGTAAGCCTGATGGTCTATTTTGGTGAGTGAATCGACCAGCCCCGTAAATAAAGCATCCCTGATAAAGGTCTGCCGCCAGTCATTGCCCGAATTGCGAAGAATAAAAGATTTATAGCTGTCGAAAGGCAGATTATCGAAAAGAGGGTAATTGAAGCGATTCTCACCGTATTTGCTTCTGGCGATGATCGATAGTGATTTTTGCGGCATTGTCCGGCTGCACCCACCGAATATTTTCATGCCCGCCTGTTGATTGAAAGCCTGACTACCGGCAGTATCATAAAACTCAATATTGACCGGCACTTCCCAGTCCTGGTTCCAGTTCATCGGTTTCTCACGACAGTTTCCCGGAATGCCGTTTGTCCCCTCCACATAGATACCGGCTGTATCGCTCCAGAGATAAGCATCCGAGGTGCTGAGAGCAATAACCGGAAGCGGTTTATTTTGGTTAATGAAATAAGTATTTGTGATGACCGGGCTGGGATCATAACCGTCGTCAAATACCCTGGCCCTGATCACCTTCCTGGTTGTGACAATAATCGAATCTTCATATAACCTTGAATTTTCATCGGGTGGCGATCCGTCAGTTGTGTATCTGATGACTGCTGTGGGAGATGATGATTGGAGGGCCACAGATACAGATTCGGGATAGAAACCTCCGTTGATTGAAAACACGGGCGGACCGGCCTGAATTAACGGTGTGCCGGAATTATTGGTACTGCCCGGCGTGGCCGTTTTAAAAAATATCCAGTTTGCAGCACCATCTGTTTCCCTTCCAAATGAAATGTCCGTTGTTTGGTTCCCGAAAACAATCTGATCGATTAAAATCGTATCCTTATTACAAAGGAATAACCCTTCGCCTGATTTCGAAAGCTTGAAATTTGTATGAAGATTTAATGATTTTCCGTCAGCCCAGATGATCAGGTAATCATCAGGATTGATTCGGATACCTCCAGGCACCACCCATTTTGTGAGGTTTACCGAATCATCACTGATAAAATAGCCGCTGATGTCAATAATTTGATCTCCTCCGTTATACAACTCAATCCAATCGGAAAATGCCCCGAAGTCAGGATCACGCAGAGTTGTCTCATTAGAAGCCATCAATTCATTCATGATAACCTGCCCCTCAACAGCCGTGGAGATCAGGGATAAAAATAAAAGGATGAGTTTCTTCATGGATAACACTCAAAATTGGAGAGATCTTTTCATGTATATCCCCCGGTAAGTAAAAAGTAATTCAATCCGGCAACAAATTAACGAATTCTGACCATGAAAAATGATCGATTTTCATTAATACACACGAAATAAAAGATTCAAGGTAATATTTCTCACGGTAATTTAAATTGATATAGGTCAGCAAAAATCATTGTTAACGAATCCACGATCCCTCCGAATCCTCATCAATAAAGCCTTCATC
>WGED01000252.1 GCA_015492915.1 Cyclobacteriaceae bacterium | reverse complement strand
TCGCTGGCAGCCATTAAAAAGCTGATTTTTGAGGAAAAACGAATTTCGGCGGAGGAGTTGATGAAACATCTCGAAAATGATTTTGAAGGAAAAGAGGGTGAGAAAGTCAGGCAGATTTTGCTGAATTATGCACCGAAATACGGCAATGATGACGACGAGGTGGACCGCTTGCTGAGCAAAGCATATATGGCCTACATCGAAGAGATTGAAAAGTACCATACGACACGATGGGGCAGGGGCCCGATTGGTTGCCGTTACTATGCGGGTACGTCGAGCATTTCTGCCAATGTGCCCTCCGGCGCCGTGGTGCCTGCCACGCCCGATGGCCGCAAAGCTTTCACACCGGTGGCGGAAGGTTGTTCGCCAACCTCGGGCACCGATGTGCTCGGCCCGACGGCAGTCTTCAATTCGGTGGCCAAACTGCCCACGAACAGAATTCTCGGCGGCGTGCTGCTCAATCAGAAGCTGACGCCGCAGGGCATCAGGCAGCAGAGCGACAAGGAGAAGCTGGCTTCGATCCTGCACACCTTCTTCGATGATCTGAAAGGATGGCATGTGCAGTACAATATCGTGTCGAGAGAAACGCTGCTCGACGCCAAGAAACATCCTGAGAAATACAGGGACCTGGTAGTACGTGTGGCAGGGTATTCAGCCTTTTTCACAACTTTATCTCCTGATACACAGGATGATATCATCGCCCGTACTGAGCATGAGCTATGAAAAAAGAATGATTTTGTAAAACGACCATTGAGCCGTTATTAACCGATTCAGGCCAAAAGGGACAGCGGGATGCCTTTGAAGGTGTCCGCTATCTCATTGCCTGAAAAAATAGTATTTTTCTCATGAGTTGATGGTTTTTATAACCATTGATTTTTTTAACTATTGGTATCAATGGAAAAACTTTTATGTGGTGTTGATCTTGGTGGCACCAAGCTGGCCGTGGGGCTGGTGGATCAGGAAGGGGGTATGCTCGACAAGGCTGTTACTTATGATCATGTTGACAAAGATGAGGACAGTGTGGTGAAGTTGATCGCTGAGAGTATTCGTACAATGCTTATAAACAATCATCTTACTGAGTCTGCGCTGGAAGGTATTGGTGTCGGTGTCGCGGGCCATATTAATTACCGCAAGGGCATGGTGATCACCACCTCCAACCTCAGGGGTTTCAGAAATTATCCATTCAGAGAGAAGCTGCAGGCATATTTCGATGTGCCAGTGGTGATGGACAATGATGCCAACGCCCAGACCTATGGCACATTCAGGTTTGGTGCCGGCAGGGGATATAATGACATGATCTTCATGACCCTGAGTACCGGTATCGGCATCGGCATCATCATTGACGGAAAGCTTTACAGGGGCTTTACGGGTACGGCGGGAGAGTTGGGACACACCATCGTTGAACCCGGCAGCAGCATGCGGTGCACCTGTGGCAATTACGGCTGCCTGATGGCATTGGCAGGAGGAATCGCCCTGCCGGAGTTGTATGAAAAAACAGTGAAAAAAGGTATAAAATCCACGTATGCTGTCAGAAAAGATTTTGATTATCAGTCGGTTGACGGCAAGATACTGAAGGAAGGGTTGAAAAAGGGTGATCCGGCTACGGTGGCGGTGGTGAAAGAGATGGCACGTTACACAGGTATTGGCATTTACAACATCTTTCAGATTTTCAATCCGCCGTTGATCCTGCTGGGCGGAGGCCTTTTGGAGCTTGGAGATTTGTATTTCAATGAGATCAGGAAGACCTTTTACGATCTGGTGAAGGAGATGCTGTTCGATCCCATTGAGATCAAAATATCACGACTGGGACCTGATTCGGGTCTTTTAGGAGCAGCGGCATTAATTCTGGAACGATCATGAACGAACGACATAACAACATTCTGGCTTTGCTTTCGAAGCACGGCAAAACAAGCGTAGGCAGGCTGTCGGAGCTGACGGGAGTCTCGGCGGTTACTATCAGACAGGACCTGACGAGGCTTGAGCAGGAAGGGTTGTTGAAGCGCGTGCACGGCGGTGCTGTGCTGCATGATGCTGAGGACATCTCGCTGAGGCTGGCCTTTAACTACAAAGTGAAACGAAGAATCGCGCAAAAAGCCGCGGAATTCATAGGCGATGGAGAGACTGTGCTCATCGAGTCCGGCTCCATCAATGCCTTGCTTGCCCGCGAACTATCTGACAAAGAAGATCTTACGGTCATCACCACCAACGTGTTCATCGCCCAGGAACTGCGCAAAAGTCAGGGCACAGAAGTGATATTGCCCGGAGGCATCTATCAGCACGACAGCCAGAGCCTTGTGGGGGATATCACAAAGAAATTCCTCTCAGAGATCAATTTCAGGAAAGCATTCATAGGCGTTGATGGCTTTACACAAGCAGCCGGTTTTACCTCCCGCGACATGATGAGGGCTGAAATATCCCGTTTTATCATAAATAAAAGTGATGAGGTATTTGTCGTTTCGGACTCCACCAAATTCGGCAGGACGGAGCTTGTGCAGATATGTCCCGCTGACGCTATAACACACCTGATCACCGATAAAGATTTAGACCAAAAATATGAAGATTATTTCAGCAGCAGAGGAATAAACGTATTCAGAGTCGGATAAGAATCCCTTCTATGAAAAGAAGGCTTTTTCAACCCAAAATTCTCAAAGGATTTCGTTATGAGAGGTTAAAGATTTTGAAGTAATTTAGGCTCGGAATAGAAAGGTTATTGAGAATTTTGGGTTCAACAAACTTATCTTCTTTATTCAAATCAATCCAGCCAAACCTTTGAGCAGATTGTGTTATTAAGAGAGGTCATGAAATAAGCGCTTATTTTGTAACATCCCGTCGCCAGATACCTGCGGCGAGGCTGCCGATGAGGGAATGTACGGCGCTTGAGATGGCGGAAGGGATGGCGATGGCAGGATTAGCAAAATTGGCTCTTGCCAGATAGGCTCCGAGCCCCGAGTTCTGCATGCCCACTTCTATGGAAATTGTACGATTTACCTGCGTGTTTTTTGTTACAAGCCGGCTTAGGAGGTATCCGAGTAAAAATCCACTGAGATGCAACGTAACCACAGCCCCTGCCAGCCGGACGCCCGATTTCATTATTTCTTCCTTGCCCTGACCGATGATGCTGGCCACGATCAGAATTATAGCAATAACAGCGACGAGAGGCGCAACGGGAAGGACCATTTTGGTAAATTTTGGCAGGTATTTATTCATTAGCACTCCGAGGAGAATTGGGGCCAGCACTACTTTGACCGTGCCGAGAAAGAGCTGAAATGCACTCACCTCTATCTTATCTCCGATCAGAAGAGTAGTCAGCAATGGGGTGAGAATGATTGCCAGTAAAGTGGAGATTGCTGTCATGGTAACAGATAGGGCGACATTTGCTCTGGCAAGGTAGCTGATTACATTGGATGCGGTACCTCCCGGGCAACTGGAGACGATGATAAGTCCGACGGCAAAGGGCAGGGGCAAGGCAAAAAGATAACCGAGACTCCATCCTAACAAAGGCATTAGGGAAAATTGTAGTAAAGCGCCCGTTAGTACCCAACGCGGTGTTCGGAAAACGAGCCTGAAATCTTCAGGTTTGAGCGTAAGCCCCATACCCAGCATGATCACACCCAGTCCGTAAGTGATGAAAGAGCCCGAAAACCAAGTGAACCACAGTGGTTCGACCAGCGCCAGCGCCGAAAAAATGATGATCCACAAGGGAAATGCATTGACAAGAAAATCAAGCGTTGCTTTCATAGTGAAAATGCGAAAATAGAAAGATTCGCAGGATTAATGAAACATGGCATATGGAACCCGGATAGGATAATAGATGGTTTGATGAACAAGCTGTTTTCTTCGGTAAACTTTTATTCACGGAGTTAGAAGGTCAAAACCAAAAAAAATAATTATTATAACCTTGAATTTCCATCTGCCTGAATCATTATTAACCGAAATCCATCATCATGTTCAAGAAAGCGGGATGTTTGTTGCCGACACTGGCCGTGTTGCTGTTCTTAACCTATATAAGCCTCAGACAAGGAATTAATACAATATTTATTGAATATTGGAGCGATGACTATGAAATGATCGATGCCGGAATTATCGGGATTGTTGAGGGAGTGGCTGAAGAAGATGATGAATATGAAACCTATGAGTATGCATTGTTTATTCCCGTTGTGGAATATGAATACTACGGTAAAATCAATAAAGACACCCTTGATTTTATGGCCGACACTCAGAAAGTATATTATGAAGGTGATAACCTTGAAGTTTCAGTAAATAAATCTACAGGCAAGATCACCAACGAGTGGCAGGCGACCAAACTGCCACCGGAGTGGTAAATGTAATCATGAGCCTGGTGTTTTTGTCTTTGTGTGTGCTCATCATTAAATCTTTGTGGTGGCAGATATTAGCTGGACAGAAGAAAAAAATGCAGTGATTTTGGCTCATGGACTAATTTTTTTTCATTAAATCTACGTATTGATTCGTCAATTAATTCTATGGGAAAATGGCTGTTTTTCCATAGGAATTCCTGAGAGGGGGGTCCTCAACTTTATTAAATTTTGCAACCCGGGTTTCTGTCAAAAAATCCGTCTGCTTTAATAAGCGTTTCTTTCTCATTATAAGATAGTTATAACATCATTTTCGTTTCATTTACCTATCTTTTCTTTGTAATTTGTAAAGGCAGTGATTTCGATTTTTTAACCATTTGAACAGACAAGATTATGACAAACACCCAAAAAGAATCACACTACAGAATTGCGTGGCTGCCGGGCGACGGCGTTGGCATTGAAGTGCTCGAAGCGGCAAAGATCGTTTTGGATCAACTTAATTTTGACGCTGAATATATCCATGGCGATATAGGCTGGGAATTCTGGCGTACGGAAGGAGATGCCCTGCCGCAAAGGACCATTGATTTGCTCGGCGGGGTTGATGCAGCGATGTTCGGAGCCATCACCTCCAAGCCTGTGAGGCAGGCGGAAGAAGAACTGGTTCCTGAATTAAAGGGGAAGGGATTGATCTACCGGTCACCGATCGTGCGCATGCGTCAGTTGTTTGATTTGTATACTTGCCTTCGGCCGTGTAAAGCCTATCCAGGCAATCCGCTCAACTACAGAGATGATATTGATATTGTCGTTTTCAGAGAAAATACGGAAGACCTTTATGCTGGTGTGGAGTTCAGTCCCGTGCCCGAAAAACTCATTGACCTTTTGAAAAAGCTGAACAAGCCGTTCAGCAAATTTGCCGATCTGAGTGGTGAGGAGTTTGCGATTTCATGTAAAGTGAATACGAGGCATGGTTCGGAACGTATTATCCGAGCGGCATTTGCCTATGCAAAGAAATCCGGGAGAAAGAAAGTTACTGTGGTCCATAAAGCCAATGTCGTGCGTGCTACTGATGGTATGTTTCTCGATATTGCAAAAGAGGTAGCAAATGATTATCCGGAAATTACTTTTGACGCTGCTAATGTGGACGCCATGACCATGTGGCTCCTGAAGAATCCCGAGAATTATGAAGTACTTGTCGCCCCGAATCTCTACGGTGATATTATTTCAGACCTGTCTGCACAGATGGTGGGAGGCCTCGGATTCGGATGCAGCGGCAATATTGGTGAGAAACTCGCTGTATTCGAACCTTCCCACGGTTCGGCCCCGAAATATACAGGGTTGTATAAAGTAAACCCGATCGCAACAATCCTGGCGGCAAAGATGATGCTCGACTGGCTGGGTGAAACAGCAATGGGCGAAAAACTCGAAAAAGCTGTGGCTGATGTGATAGCCGAAGGCATTGTGAGGACATATGATATGGGTGGCAGCAACACGACCATTGAGCTGGCAGAAGCCATTGCTGCGAAACTCTGATAAACGATGGATCCAAATTGGGAAAAAGTTATTATTCATGAAGTGGGCATGCGGGATGGATTACAAATGGAATCCAGACTCCTGCCGTTTGCTGACAAGATAAGGCTGCTAAGGTGGCTGATGCAGTCGGGGGTGGACATCATCCAGGTCGGATCTTTTGTTCACCCTAAACTGATGCCGCAGATGACTGATACCGATGAATTGTTTACTGCGATATGGGAATCAGGCATCAAGCCTCAAAAGACTATACTGTCGGCATTGGCGCTCAATCGCCGGGGATTGGAACGCGGCCTGAAAGTGAATGTTGAAATGTTTTGCATGGGCGTTTCTGCCAGTGAAACCCATTCAATGAAAAACACGGGAAAATCAACCGGTGAAGCGCTTAAGGGCATAATTCCGATGGCGCTGGATGCCCTTGCCGAAGGTAAGAAGGTTCAGGCGTCGGTGCAGTCCGCATTCGGTTGTGGTTATGAGGGTGAGATAGATGAAAACAGGGTTTATACCATTGTTGAGGAATATCTGAATGCAGGGCTTAAAAATATAAGTCTGGCAGATACTGCCGGACATGCAAAGCCCGATCAGGTTGAAAGGATGTTTGCAAGGATTTTCGAAATGGACAACACCATTGAGGCAGCCTGTCATTTCCATGACACCTATGGATATGGCATGAAAAACATTGAATCTGCCGTAAATACCGGGGTGAGATACATTGAGACAGCATTCGGTGGTCTCGGTGGCTGTCCGTTTACCAAATCACCATCAGGCAATGTGCCGACGGAAGACCTCGTTTATGAGCTTCGACAGAATGGGCTTAGGGAAGATATTCACCTGAAAGAGATCGTCAAGGCTGCCAATTTCATGTCGGATTTTCTGAACAGGGAATTGCCCGGGAAAATTTATAAAAACGTTCCATCCTGAATCTACAGATATTAAAATCCATGAAAAAACTATTAAATGGTATAAGGGTACTCGATCTGACAAATGTGCTTTCAGGGCCGTTCTCAACGCTTCATCTTGCATGGCTGGGCGCCGAAGTGATCAAAGTGGAGAACCCGAAGGGGGGAGACCTCGCCCGTAAGCTCGGATGTGTACCCGAATATAATCAAAAACTCATGGGGACAAGTTTCCTCGCTCAAAACGCCAATAAAAAATCCCTGACCCTTAATCTGAAAAAAGATGAGGCAAAGGAAATTTTCAAGAAGCTTGCCGCCACTGCAGATGTGGTGGTTGAAAATTTTCGTCCCGGTGTTATGGACAGGCTTGGTATCGGATATGAAATTTTACGAAAAATAAATCCGGGGCTTGTGTATTGCGCCATTTCCGGTTTCGGTCAGACAGGCCCGGATGCAAGAAAACCTGCATACGATCAGATTATACAAGGGCTGAGCGGTGTGATGGCCATCAACGGCACCAAAGATTTGAACCCGCTGCGAACCGGTTTCCCTGTTTGTGATACGGTAGGAGGTATCAATGCCGCGTTTGCCATCATGGCGGGATTATTTCACAAACAGCGCACGGGGGAAGGGCAATTTATCGATATTGCCTTGCTTGATTCTATTATGCCGTTTATGGGGTGGGTAGTCGCCAACCTGATGATCGGAGGCCAGCAACCGCAACTGATGGGTAATGATAATTTTACAGCGGCACCATCGGGAGCATTCAGGACCAGGGATGGCTATATCAATATCGCGGCCAATAAGCAGGAACAATGGGAAGCTGTGACGGAAGTACTTGGTATGCCTGAGTTGAAGGAAGATCTGCGTTTCAAAGAACGCGACACACGCAAGGCAAACAGGCATGAACTCACACCGATTCTTGAAGAAAAACTGGTGCAGCACAATACAGACTACTGGGTAACGGAGTTGAATAAAAGGGATGTGCCATCAGGTGCGATCTTATCGTTGGACCAGGCTGTGGTGCAGCCGCAGGTTGAGCATCGCAATACTTTTAGTGAAGTGAATGTGCCGGGAATCGGTCCATTGAGATTATTTAACATGACGGCAAAATTTGACAAAACACCCGGTTTTGTCGAATCGCCGCCACCGGTATTATCACAACACACTGATGGGATATTAAAAGAATTGGGATATCCGGAAGCGGAAATTTTGAATCTCAGAGAAGAAGGAATCATTTAAAAGAAAAAGCTATGGGACAAACACTAGTGCAAAAGATTCTCGCAAAGGCATCCGGCAGGGATAAAGTTGAAGTGGGAGATATCGTAGAGCCTGCCGTATCGCTTGCGATGTCACATGAAAATGCCGCCCTGGTGATGAATCAATTTTATGAAATTTACAAGGGCGCCAACCTCGAGCCGAAGATCTGGGACTCCTCGAAAATCGCCATAATTTTCGACCATCGTGTCCCGGCAGAAAGCGCCAAGACAGCTACGAATCAGAAGCTGATACGCGCTTTTGTCCGGGAACAGGGCATCATGAAATTTCATGATATCCGGGGGGACAAGATGGGTATCTGTCATCAGATTCTTCCTGAATATGGCTATGTACGACCTGGCACTGTCGTTGTGGGGACTGACAGTCATACAACGAGCCATGGCGCACTCGGCGCTTTTGCCTTTGGCATCGGGGCCACGGAGATGGCATCTGTGTGGGTCTTGGGTACGGTACTGAATGTGCCCGTTCCGGCCACAATAAAGGTATTAGCTCATGGACAATTCAGGAAAAATGTCTATCCCAAAGACCTGATCCTTCACCTGATCGGCCTTGTCACGAATAAGGGTGCCAATTACAAAGTATTTGAATTTCATGGTGATGCGATAAAAAATATGCCGACATCAGGCAGGCTTACCATTTGCAACATGGCCGTAGAAGCAGGGGCAACGGCAGGCATTGTGCCTCCTGATGAAGAAACGATCAATTACTTGCGCAATATCGCAGGCGTCACGGACGACATTGAATTGGTGCTTCCGGATGAAGATGCGAAATACGACCATGTCATTGACATTGATGTTTCGGCACTTGAACCACAGATTGCGAGGCCACATGCGGTTGACAATGTCACATCAATTGACGGGATTAGCGGATTAAAGGTCGATCAGATTGTCATCGGTTCATGTACCAACGGCCGGCTTGATGATATTAAAGTTGCTGCCGATATCGTAAAAGGTAAAAAAATAGCGGATGGCGTTCGTTTGCTGGTGTTCCCGGCATCCGGCAGGATATATCGGGAAGCCATGGAAAAAGGCTATCTGATGGATCTGATGGAGGCGGGAGCCGTCATTGCAAATCCGGGATGCGGACCCTGTCTCGGAATCCATCAGGGCGCTTTGGGTGACGGTGAGCGTGCGCTATCCACCACCAACAGGAACTTCAAAGGCAGGATGGGCAATCCTGATTCCGAGGTTTATCTCTGCTCACCGGCAGTGGCAGCAGCAAGTGCATTGACAGGAGTTATTACAAAACCAAACGAGGAGAAATAAAATGGCAAAAGTTATC
Organism: Cyclobacteriaceae bacterium; assembly: GCA_015492915.1. Lineage (GTDB taxonomy): Bacteria > Bacteroidota > Bacteroidia > Cytophagales > Cyclobacteriaceae > JAAUQL01. The sequence goes on along the minus strand of WGED01000252.1, from coordinate 649 downwards.
TATAAATTCGGAGATGATATCTCTACCGACATTATCTATCCCGGCAGATACATGGCTACTGTTTTGCCGGATGAAACGCCGCAGTACGCATTTGACGACATTAAAGAATTAAACAAAATACTGACCGGCAGCAAGGTGCCTGAAGGCAGTATCATCGTAGCAGGGAAAAATTTTGGCACGGGCTCATCGCGTGAGCAAGCGGTGTCCACATTGAAAGGACACGAACTGGTGATCATAGCAAAAAGCTTTGCACGGATTTTTTATCAGAACAGTGTCAACCTCGGCTTACGTATTATTATTTGTCCCGATATCGATGCCGAACCCGGGGATGAACTTGAGATCACAGATGGAAAGGTTATCAACAGGACGCAGCATAAGGAATTTGAAATTATTCCGCATTCCAAGACCAGGCAGAAAATCATTGAGGCCGGCGGGTTGATCGCTTACACAAGGAGGCGATTGCTCGAAAAGGAGGTGTGATCAACAGGGGCACGATTGCCATGAGAAAATCGCTATTTTTTCATAAATAACCTCGTTTTCCTTTGGGAGGTCCCGGTACTGCTTGCACACATAGCCCCGCTGGAGGCCGGGAAATATGTTATTTTGACCCGAATAATTCGGGTAATAATAAAGGAAACGCTCAAAGCGC
>WGED01000251.1 GCA_015492915.1 Cyclobacteriaceae bacterium | reverse complement strand
TGTGTATAAGAGACAGGTCTATAATAAAGAATATTCCCACAGAGAAAGCAAGGAAATTGGGATGAGAGAAACCTTGCTCCGGTATTCAAAGGTACGAAGCAGCTTATTACTAAAGATGAAGGCCGCGCCTTTTTGGCCTGTACTTCTATGGTTCATTCAATGTTTTGCTTCCGGGTTCATGATTTTCGACGTTTTTTTAAGATATTCATGGATTTTTTTCTTTACTCTGGAACTCACCCTGATTCGATCGGTAAAAAAAGGTTAATGCCGGAGTGCTATGCAGAAAGAGTGATCATGAAACCTTCACGAGTGAAAGGACACAGCGTATGATCATTCAATTCCAACAGAAGTCTACCAGATTCTTGTTCCTGCTGCTTATAGCCGATTTGCTCTTCATCGCCGTTCATGCCCTGTACAAAATGAATGTTTTTTCCAATCCCCTTTTTTCCATCGAAAAGGATTTCGGGTATGCAGAGGTGTATCAGTACATCAAGGAGTACTGGATCGCAGCGTTGCTGATCGTTGCGGCATTTAACAAACGCCTGCTTATACTCGTCGCCTGGGCGCTTCTTTTTGGTTATTTCCTGCTGGATGATTCGCTACAGATTCATGAGACGTTTGGCGATTATCTTGCAAGATCGCTGCAAATTCAGCCTATGTTTAATTTGCGGGCGCAGGATTTCGGGGAACTGATCGTCTCTGCCGCGGCCGGAACGGTGCTTTTCAGTTTTCTCGGCCTTGCCTACCTTTACAGCCACAGCTCTGCCAGAGAAGTGTCCAGGCAGCTTTTTTTACTCGTCATTTGTATGGTTTTTTTCGGGATTTTAGTGGATATGCTGCAAATTGCCATTCCATGGGGCAGAACGGTGTGGGGAATGGTTGAGGACGGTGGCGAAATGGTTATCATGAGCGTGATTGTCTGGTATGTGTACCACATAGAGATGCGAATCGAACAGGCAAGCACCGTGCTCTCATGAAGCCGGATCGCAGATCGGCTGAGGCGGTTAAAGGGATGTTGTTGCTCACTACCTGACACTTTTAGGTATAGATATAAAAAGATTTAATTGTAGTGGTGGTATGGATTTTGATTGATTGAGAAACCAATCCATTGTTCTCAGGCCCAGTTGAAAGAGCCCTAGATCACAGCGTTTGGTTCGATGGATAAATTTCACGATATTCTTTTCCAGGGCCAGCGCGCCTAAATAAATGATCCAGATATAGGCCAGGGCTACAGCAATAATGAGTCGTTCTAGGCGTTGTGGGTCGGCAATACGACTTTTGTGAATATGGAAGCCGCGGCTTTTCTCATCGGAGAATAAGACTTCGATGGCGAAGCGCTTTTTGTACCAATAATACGCTTCTGGTGTGGGTTCAATGTTGGTGACTAAATAGAGAGGTTCTTTATATTTTTTGTTCCAATAGACCAGAAGGTGCATGGTTCCGACCTCGGGTTGATTTTTAAGCGTAACATGAGGCACTTCATAGTAGCCATCCCGAGCCACGTCGATATGTTTCGGCTTGAAGGGTTGACCGTTTTCACAGAGGATGCGGTTTTTCGCAATACGCACGGCAAAGAGCCAACCAAATGATTTCACAAGACTTAACAGTTGGCTGTTATCGAACTCGCCATCGCCAAGAAAAACTACTTGCACCCCTTGAGGGATCAATGGATACACGCGACGCAATAACGCTATATGCCAATGTTGGCTAAAATGGCCTTTATGGCCTTTTCGGACGATCCAGGCAATGGGCAAGGCGCGATGGCGATAATATACACTGGCTTTCAAGCAAAGGCAATTTCGGCCCATTTCAGAAGCGTCAAAGATTAATGTGATCGAGCCTTGATGGGCAAGGCATTGCAGAATATGACTTATAAAAGGAAAATAATATAGCCCCAGGCCGATCCGATCATTGCTTAACCAACGCATAAATTGTCGTACCCGGCTCTGGTGCTGACGCGCATCAGCGCCTTTGCTGGCGATTTTCGATAAATGACAGCTCTGAGTGCCGATGATCCCATTGATCAAATGCACCAGTGTCTGAAAATGCCGTCTCCGATTGCCCATGCTTAAAACAGGCGCACATTTCAATAAACCCTTTTGAATACAACGAAAACGTTTTAAATTATCACACATGAGACATGCTCCTTGTTTTGTTTGTTTTAAATGCTATGAAAATAATAATTTAAACAGGAGCATGTCTCATTTCAATATAATTCTCACTTATAACCTGTCAAAAAGTGTCGGGTAGTGAATAATCAAAAACATAATAACCACCAAAGTGGCAACAAAAAATGGAGGATTTTATGTATCTGATCCAGGACATACAGTAAGCTATTACAACCATCAATATCAATCGGGCCAAGGTTATCTAGGACCCTGGGGAATTTTTGTTGAAGAAATCCTGGGTAAAGTCGAAGCGGATAAAGGAGCAGCAAGAGTCGCAACCCCAAATTTTAAAACGCCGTAG